>JANXUM010000353.1 GCA_025356215.1 Bryobacter sp.
CCGAGCCGCTTGATTTTTACTACAAGAGCGGCGCCACCACACCGCAAGTCGTAAAAGCATTCGAGGCCGTTGACGTAAAATTCACCAACGCCGCACAGCTCAAGCGCTCCAAAGACATCTTCCCCTCCAACTACTTCGACATCGGTCCTCGCGCTGGCTTCGCCTACCGTATGGGCGACGGCAAACGCGAAACCATTATTCGCGGTGGCTATGGCCTCTATATCAGCGCCCTGCCCATGCGCACGCTCCTCGCCCAGTTCTCCAGCCTCGCCCCCTTTCGCGCCAACTTCAGCTATAACCCCAATTCCGCCGCGCAAAGCCCCGACGGCGTCTCCAATTACCTTTTGCGCAAAGCAAACCCAATCGTTGCCGGTGCCAACAGCTCCGACGTCGTCGATCTCAATAATCCCAACGCCATCGCCCGCGGCATCAGCGTTCTCGGCCTCGCCCCAGACCTCCCCAGCATGAAGATTCACGAATGGAACCTCGCCATTGAGAAGCAGCTCAGCCCCACCATGGTCTTCCGTCTCCGTTACAACGGCAAACACGGCGTCAACTCCGATCAGCTCAACGAGATCAACCCCACTCAAACCGACTATGTCTGGTACACCACCACCCGCAACATCCTGCCCCAAGGTGCGTTTTCCAACGTCGGTCGCCGTCCTTATGACCAGACCGCCTACACCTCCGTCCGCCTCCTCCAGAAGACCGGCATAATCAACACTTCCACCTTCACTGTCGAAGCCGAACGCCGCTTCTCCAAGGGCCTAGGCTTTCAGGCCTTCTACACCGTCACCAATGCCTTCCGCCTCGGCGGCAACTCCTTCCGTGACGACGTCGCCACCTCCTACCAGGGCTATCTTCCCGATAGCGTCCCCAAAGACTTCACCGCCCTCAACCGCTTCCTCAATTACGACCGCGACACCAGCGTGCCCAAGCACCGTGTCCGCTGGAATTGGAATTACGATATCCCGATCGGTAAGCGCCATCGCGTGCTTGGCAATGTAAGTAGCGCGGTAAATAATTTCGTCGGTGGCTGGAAACTGTCTGGCTCCGGCACCATGCTCAGCCAGTATTACGCTTTGCCCACAGGTAACTGGGGCGAAGTAAGTAACTTCGAATCTTACGGCAAGAAGTATAAAATCACTGACTGCCGCAGCACCCCCGCCACTGCAACCAGCGTCGCCGACGAGCGCTGCTTTGAAGGTTATCTCTGGTACAACGGCTACATCTCAGAACGCTTCATCAACAGCAAAAATGCCGCCGGTTTGCGAAACGGAGTCTACGGCCTACCCGCCGATTACAAACCCATTCAGAAACCCATCATTCCATGGCCAAAAGGTGGCAGCACCTCGGACCCCGGCAACGCCGACTACGACACCAACGTCGTCTACATTCCACTCAACAATGGTTCCACCGTCCGCGTCACCGCCGACACTGGCCTCCATCCCTTCCGCAACCAATACAAACTCGGCCCTTCCAACTGGCTTATGGATGCTTCACTCCTGAAGTTCTTCTCAGTCACCGAGCGCGTCCGCATCCGGGTCAATGCCGACCTGTTCAACGTCCTCAATCGCCAAGGCCTCGTCAATCCCGACAGCGCCGGCATTGCCAGTCTCCAAAGCTCTTATGGCGGCTCAGGCTTCCGTCCCCGGCAGTTACAATTGACGATGCGCCTCGAATGGTAAAGACGCTCCTCGCACACGCTAGCCCCCTGCGCTCCGGTGATGTCCTGGCCGGCCTTGCGGCCACCAGCCAGGAGCAACGCGTCCGCGCCCGAATGACGCTGGCTGACCTGCCCCTCAAGGCCCTCCTCGACGAACCCCTCATCCCCTACGAGGACGATGAAGTCACCCGCCTCATCTGCGACTCTCACGACGCCCACGCCTTCGCTCCCATCGCCCACCTTACCGTCGGCGGCTTCCGGGATTGGCTCCTCGCCACAAACGACATTGCGCACATCGCCCCCGGTGTCACGCCAGAGATGGCCTCGGCCGTCTCCAAGCTGATGCGGGTTCAAGACCTGATTCTCGTCGCCAGCAAGATCCAGGTCGTCACCCACTTTCGCTCCACGCTTGGCCTTCCCAATACCCTCTCCACCCGCCTCCAGCCCAACCACCCCACTGACGACCTGCGCGGCATCGCCGCTAGCATCCTGGACGGGCTCTCGCTCGAAAGCGGCGATGCCTGCATCGGCGTCAACCCCGCCTCCGACAGCGTCTCTAACGTCTTCGATATTTTGCGCATGATCGATGACCTTCGCCAGCGCCTCAACATCCCCACC
>JANXUM010000372.1 GCA_025356215.1 Bryobacter sp.
ACGCCAATTTATCCGGCGGATCTGGATGCTTGGGAGAAGAAGGCGGGAGTGCGGGTAGGGCGTGGCGACATTGTGTTTGTGCGGACCGGGCGATGGGCCCGGCGGGCGGCAAAGGGCCCTTGGGACACGGACCAAGCAGCGGCGGGATTGCATGTGTCGTGCGCGCGTTGGTTTAAAGAGCGGGACATCGCGGTGCTGGGGAGCGACGCACATGGAGAGTTGATGCCGTCCACGGTAGCGGGGGTACCCTATCCGATGCACCAGTTGTTGTTGGTTTCGATGGGTGTGGCGATGTTCGATAACTGCGACCTGGAGGCGCTAGGCGAGGCGGCGGCGGCGCGGAGACGCTGGGCGTTCCTGTTGACGGCTGCACCGTTAGCGGTGCCGCTAGGGACAGGATCCCCGCTAAACCCGATCGCCACGTTCTAAGCGATTTGCTGAAAATAGAGCAAACGAAGTGCGCCGGAATTCGTAGTGAAGATAATGCGTCACCTTCGATTCGCACTCCGAAACCTGCTGAAGACCCCGGTCGTGTCGATTGTTGCGATTCTTTCGCTGGCGCTGGGAATCGGGGCGAACACAGCGATTTTTTCTTTGTTTGAGCAGGTACTGCTGCGGGCGCTGCCGGTGAGCGCGCCAGGAGAATTGGTCAACGTGACGGCGAATGGGCCGCGTGGGGGGAGCAATTCGACCAACAACGCGGGCGGGATCCAGTCGATCTTCAGCTATCCGATGTATCGAGATCTGGAGAAGGGGCAAACCGTATTTACGGGACTTGCGGCGCACCGGAGTTTTGGGGCGAACTTGTCGTATCAAGGGCGGACGGCGAGTGCGGCGGGGATGTTTGTGTCGGGTAGTTACTTTGGGGTGCTGGGGGTAAAACCGGCAGTTGGGCGGCTGCTGGGACCCGACGACGACCGGACGCCGGGAGCGCACCGGCTGGTTGTCCTGGATCACTCCTATTGGACTGAGAAGTTCAATCGGGACGCTGGAGTCATCAACCAGACGATGTTGGTGAACGGGACGTTGATGACAGTGATCGGCGTGAGTGCCGAGGGTTTCAAAGGTACGACGATGGGCATGGGACCACAGGTGTACGCGCCGTTGAGCATGCGCGAGGAACTTACGCCGGGTTGGAAGGGGCTGACGGAGAGGCGCAGCTATTGGGCCTATTTGTTTGGCCGTTTGAAGCCGGGGGTGAGCCTGAAGCAGGCCGAGGCGTCGATCGACGCGCAATATCTGGGCTTGATCCGCGAGGTGGAATTGCCGCTTCAGAAAGGTGGTAGCGACAAGTATAAAAAGCAATTCAGCGAGCAGAAGATGACTCTGGTGCCGGGAGAGCAGGGGCAGAGCGGGATGATGCGGCAGGCACAAACGCCGCTGTCGATGATGTTTGCGATCACTGGATTTGTGTTGTTGATCGCGTGCGCGAATATTGCCAATTTGCTGCTGGCGCGGTCGGCCAACCGGGCCAAGGAGTTCTCGATCCGACTGGCGCTGGGGGCGACGCGAGGGCAGGTGATCGCGCAGTTGTTGATCGAAGCGATGGTGCTGGCGGTGCTGGCAGGCTTTGCCGGGCTACTGGTGGCTTACGGAACGGCGCAGGCGATCGGCAGCTTTTTCGACCAAGGCAGCATGTCGGGTGTTGTGGAGCTTGGGCTGCGGCCGATCTCGCTTGCCTTTGCGATGGGGTTGTCGATCCTAGCGGGCTTTTTGTTCGGATTGTTTCCCGCAATCCATTCCGCAAAGCAGGACTTAAGTGGAGCGATGAAGGACCAGGCCGGGAACGTATCGGGGACGAGCGGGGCGGCGCGGTTCCGGCGGGTTTTGGTGACAGCGCAGATTGCGCTGTCATTGTTGCTGTTGATCTCGGCGGGGCTGTTTTTGCAAAGCCTGATCAAGGTGATGAAGGTGGAGTTGGGGATCCGGACGCAGAACGTCATCGTGTTTGGACTGTCGCCCGATTTGAACAAGTATTCGCCGGCGCGCGCGAAGGCGTTCTACGAGAGCTTGGAGAAGAAGGTCGGAGCGATTCCAGGTGTGGAAGGCGTTTCAGTTTCGATGGTGCAGTTGATGGCGGGAAACAATTACGGCAGTAATGTCTCGGTCGACGGGTTTCAGGCGGGGCCCGACACGGACACGCACTCGATGTTCAACGAGGTGGGGCCGGGCTTTTTCAGGATGATGCGGATTCCGATGGTGGCGGGGCGGGAGTTTAACGAAAGCGACGGAGAGAACACGCCAAAGGTGGCGGTGGTCAATGAGGCTTTTGTGCGCAAGTTTGGGCAGGGGCAGAGTCTAATTGGCAAGCATATGCAGGTGGGCGCGGGCAAGAAAAACGACATCGAAATTGCGGGTGTGGCGAAGGACACACGGTACAGCGGGGTGAAAGACGAGGCGCCGCCGATGTTCTATTTGCCTTACCGGCAGGATAAAGAGATGGGATCCGCGACGATCTACGTGGCGACCGCGGCGTCGACGGACCAGATATTGCCGCTTGTGCGCAGAGCCGTGGCGGAGTTAGACGCGAATCTGCCGGTGGAAAACCTGAAGACGCTGGCTGGGCAGGTGAACGAAAACATCGGGCTGGACCGGATGATCTCCACGCTGGCGGCGGCCTTTGCAGTCCTGGCAACGCTCTTGGCGGCGGTGGGGCTGTATGGGGTTTTGGCGTTCAACGTTTCGCGGCGGACACGGGAGATCGGAATCCGGCTGGCGGTGGGTGCCGACGCGGCCGACATTCGAGCGCTGGTGATGAAGGAGGTGGGGTGGATGGTGGCGATCGGTGTGGCGGTGGGCGTGCCGGCGGCGGTGATGTTGGGCAAATACGCCGAGAGTATTCTGTTCGAAATCAAGAGCGGGGACCCGATGGTGATTTTGGCGGGCGTGGTGCTGGTGGCGTTGGTGTCCTTGGCCGCGGGGTATGTGCCGGCCCGGCGGGCGATGCGGATTGCACCGATGAGCGCATTGCGTTGGGAGTGAGCCGGTTGAGGCGCGGGTTTGCGCGTTGTTTGCATGAAGATATTCATGATCGCGCTGGCGTTGACGGCGGCCGCGTCGGGCGCCGAGTACTCCCTGGACAGCAAAGCGTATGGGAGGACACGCAAGGTAATTGTGCACACGCCGCCGGGCTACTCGGCGCAAAGGGCGGAGCCTTACGGGGTGTTGATTTGCTTTGACGGGCTGTCCTACTACCGCAATGAAATCCCGGTGCCGCAGATCCTGGACGAGTTGACGGCGGGGGGGAAAATCGCGCCGATGATCGCGATCCTGGTGGACACCAACGAGGGAAGGCTGGAGGACCTGGCGAACAATCAGCGCTTTGCAAAATTCCTCGGCGACGAGTTGATTCCGTGGGCACGGGGCAAGTGGAGGATTAGTACAGACCCGAGGCACAGCGTGGTGGCGGGGGCGAGCGCGGGGGGCTTGGCGGCGGCTTACGTGGCCTTTCAACGGCCCGATTTATTTGGAAACGTGCTGTCGCAAAGCGGGGCGTTTTGGCGGGGGAATGAAAGCAGTAACTCGGAGCCCTGGGAGTGGCTGACGGCGCAGTACGCCGGTGCGGCCAAGAAGGCGATTCGTTTCTATGTCGAAGTCGGGGGCCTGGAGACAAGGCAGGCGCTGGGGAGGGGGCCGGTGTTTATCGAAGCGAACCGGAGATTTCGCGACGCGTTGGTGAAGAAGGGCAATGCCGTCACTTATTTGGAAGTGCCGGAGGCGGGACATGAACCCGCTCATTGGCGGGCGCAATTTGTGCCGGGGTTAGTGCGGCTGACAGCGGACTGGGACAAGTAGGGGGGGGCCAAGGTTGGAGACGGCGCGGAATTTGAAACGGTCTTGGCGAACGAGCACTCCTATCGTCGAGATGAATACACCTAGTTCTGTGAATCCCGTCAAACTCTTGCTCCCCCAAAGAGCTATCTTGTTGACAACATTACTGATGCTGGCGTCCATGGGTGCGACGACAGTGTCAGCGGCCACAACCCTGGCCAGCCCAACGTTACCGCAGGCTACGGCGGGGCAACCGTATAGCGCCCTGCTCAGCGCCCAAGGCGGCACTCCGCCGTACACGTACAGCGTCTCGCCCGCAAGCGCTCCCGATGGGCTGTCCATTGCCAGCAATGGGAACATTTCAGGAACCCCCACAAAAGCGGGTCAATACACGCTGGCAGTGCGGGTGCTGGACGGCACATCGGCGATCACCAATCTTGAAGCGACACTCCGAGTGAACAGCACCAGTGGGCTTAGCTTTGGTTCGATCCCGCCTGCGGCGACGACACTCAATTTTTACGATTTTAGTTTCACCGCGCAGGGGGGCACGGCACCGTATTCCTGGGACGTTGTACCAGGAAGTGGAACGCTTCCGAACGGTCTGACGCTGACAGCCGCAGGGCGTTTGAGCGGAACGCCGAACGTACCTGGGGACTACCCGATCATCTTCCGCGTGACCGATTCGATCGGAAACTCCTATCAGAGCGCACTCTCGATCCGCGTTAACGCCAATTCGTTCAGTATCTCGACGGTTTCTCTGGCGGGGGCTTTCTCGAATGTGCCTTACAGCCAGACAATTACCGCGATCGGCGGAACTGGCCCATACTCCTTCGGCTTGCTCCAGGGCAGCTTGCCCGTAGGGTTGACAATCAGCTCTTCGGGGCTGATTGCGGGGATTCCAACTTCCAGCGGAACCTTCAATTTCTTTGTCCGCGCCACCGACAGCATGGGTGCGACGGCGCAGGCGAGCTACTCGATCATCGTTGCGAACACCGGTCCGAGGATTTTGATTAGCTCCTTGCCGACCGGTATCTTGAACCAGGCTTACTCGGGCTCTTTGACCGCGCAGGGCGGAACGGCGCCCTATACGTTTAACCTGGCCAGCGGCTTCCTTCCGCAGGGGCTTACGCTTGGCGGGAACGGCGGCATCACAGGAACTCCGACGACGACTGGCGTCTTCCCTTTCACTGTACGAACGGTGGACGCGGCTGGGCTGGTTGCGCAAGCCGACCTGATTCTCAACATCAATTCGAGCGCTTTTGCGATCACATCGGCCACGGCTGTCGATGGCTTCGTGAATCAGCCTTATAACTTTGCACTGACTAACGGCGGGGGAACGGGCACGGTCACTTACACGCTACTGAGCGGCACTCTGCCGACGGGAATCAGCTTGAGTACCGGTGGCATGCTGACTGGAATTCCAACCGTGGCGGGCACTTTCAGTTTTGCAGTGCGCGCGGTGGACTCGGCGAGCGCAAGCGCCCAACTGCCGCTAATCATCCGCATTCTTCCTTCAGGGCTTTCGATTCAACAGACCGCCCTCCCGATCGGCGCGGTTGGACAGCCGTATACGACGACTTTGACGCCCAGTAACGGCGTAGCACCGTACACGTTCACACTCGTTTCTGGCGCGCTGCCGGCTGGTATCACACTAGGCGCGAATGGAAACCTGTCGGGTATCCCAACTGTTTCGGGTGTCTACCAGATTACGGTTCGCGTCGTTGACGCAAACCAGAACTCGTCGCTTTCGACATTAAATCTGTTTGTGGGCTCGCTGGGATTGAACATCACGACCATTTCGTTGCCAGCCGCGCGGGTCGGACAGAGTTACACCTTGAACCTATTCTCAAGCGGCGGCGCCCTGCCCTATAACTACGCAGTGATTGCAGGCAACTTACCGGCGGGACTGACGCTGTCGGCGAACGGATTGATTTCCGGAACGGCGACTACTGCGGGATCTTCAACCTTCACGATTAAAGTGACTGACAACGCCAGTGCGGTGTCGCAGGCCACTTATACGATCAATGTGAACTCATCCACCAGTTTCACGATCGCACCTGCTTCCTTGCCGAGTGGGCAATTGACCCGCAGCTACGGCGCGACTCTGACGGCATCGGGGGGAACCGCACCTTACACTTACGCTGTCACGAGCGGAGCCCTGCCAACTGGGCTGGCCTTGAGCAGTTCGGGAATCATCTCCGGCGCGCCGACTGTTGCCGGTTCTTACGCCTTTATCGTGCAAGTGACAGACTCCGCAAACGCATCCGTTTTCTACAGCCAATCGATTACGATCAGCGCGTCGGATTTGAGTATCGTCACGACGATCTTGCCCTTCGCGCAGCAGGGCGTGGACTATTTGGCTTACATCACGGGAAGCGGCGGCAATGCTCCTTACAGCTTTAGTCTTGTGGGCGGCAGTTTGCCCCCAGGGCTGACACTGAACACAAATGGGACCGTCTCGGGCATCCCAACTGGATCCGGCTCCTATCCCGTATCGGTGAAGATCATGGATCAAAGCGGGAACTCCGCTACGGCGAATTTCACCTTCACGGTTACGGGCTCGGGGGTGCTTCAAATTATGACGAACGCGCTTCAGACCGCGCGGCTCGGTCAATTTTACAGCAACCAGATCACAGCTACAGGCGGCCAACCGCCCTATCTGTTTAGCTTGAGCGGCGGAGGCTTACCGGACGGCCTGCAACTGGCCGCCAACGGTCAGATTTCAGGAACGCCTTCTGCGAACGGAAGCTCAACTTTCGCCGTTCGACTGCAGGACGCAGTTGGGGCCTCGACCTTGACCACATTGACCTTGAATGTCACTTCTTCCACCCTCAATATTCCGCAAGACTCGCTCGTAGCGGGACGTTTGGGGGAGGCCTATTCGACGCTTTTGGCCGCCAGTGGGGGCAGCGGAGCCGGGTACTCGTTCCAATTGGTTGGAGGAAGCCTACCGACCGGATTGAGTCTGAGCAGCAGTGGGTTGCTGGCTGGAACTCCGACTGTCGCTGGCAGTTATCCTGTGGTGATTCGCGTCATCGACAATGCCGGATCTTTCTATCAGAAAGCCTACACTTTGAGTATCAACTCGAATGGATTGGCCTTCACAAACACATCGCTTCCGATTGCGTATTTGGGCCAAGCCTTCCGGTTCACTCTTCAAGCCGCGGGCGGGGTTGCTCCCTACACGTTCTCAGTCCTGAATGGTGTACTGCCTTCAGGGCTGAAGCTGAGTTCCAACGGAGAAATTACCGGACTGCCGGAGACGGCGTCAAATTCGTTAATCACTTTCCGAGTTGTAGACGCGGCTGGATCTTCCAACACGGTCACGCTGCAGCTCAATGTCACGCAGTCGACGCTGCAGTTTAACTTCAGCGCCATCCCGAGCGCCACCGTGGGTCAACTGTTCACGTTCACGCCAAGCGCGACGGGCGGTACGGGACCGTATATTTTCTCGCTCGTGAGCACCGCGCCAGCGGGACTGAACATCAGCCCCACGGGCGTAATCTCAGGAGTGCCGACCCAGGAAGGTACTTACAACCTGGCGATTCGGGCTCAGGATTCTCTTGGCGCGGTTGTGCAGGCAAACTACGCCTTCACCGTTAGCGGTGCGGGATTCCGAATCACCAGCCAGACTCTTAGCCCCGTGAAGATCAATCAAGCCTTTACGCAGACCTTGATCACGGCAGGCGGCATCGGTGCCATCAGCTTTTCTCTTCAATCCGGGTCTTTGCCCACTGGCCTGACACTTTCACCGACAGGCGTTCTCTCCGGCACGGCAACCGCTGCAGGGACTTACACCTTCACCGTTCGAGCCACCGATTCGGCGAACGCGACGGCGGTCACCACTTACGTGGTGGAGGTCTCCGTTCCGCTTGTCACCTTTGACGCTGTGAACGTGGGTTCGGGCACAATCGGACAACCTTACAGCCTGCAACTTACGGCTAAGGGAGGGACGGCACCCTACACTTACACCGTCATTGGCGGGACCCTTGTCCCGGGCTTGACGCTAACCACGACTGGCTTGATTTCGGGATCGCCTACGTCAACCGGAACCTTTGCGTTTACCGTGAGGGCCACGGACGCGGTAGGAAACACGAACACGCAAGAACTGCTTGTGGGTGTCACTGCCGTTGGCGCACCGAAGCTGAACGCGGTGGTGAGCGCGGCGAATTACGCGGCGAATGGCGTGGTTCCGGGCGAGGTGCTTGTGCTCTTCGGCAGCAACCTGGGAACGCCGACCCTTCTAACTTTCACGGTGTCGAACAATTCCGTACCGACGACTCTGGGCGGAACGCGAGTTCTGTTTGACGGGGTACCGGCGTCGCTGGTGTACGTTTCGCAAACCCAGGTTGCCGCAATCGCACCGGTTGGAATCGCCAGCAAGGCGAGTGTCCTGATAACGGTGGAGTACCTGGGCTCGGTTTCGGCCGTGTTCCCTGTGCAAGTGAGGAGCGCCAAGCCGGCATTGTTCACGGCGGATAGCTCGGGCAGGGGCGCTGGGGCCATCCTCAACCAGGACGTCAGCGTCAACACCAGCGCCAATCCCGCTAAGCGCGAAACGGTAATTTCGCTGTACCTTACGGGAGCCGGGCTGACGACGCCATTGGCGGTGGATGGAGTCATCGTGAACACTGTGGCGAATCTGAGCAATTCCGTGGCGGTCATGATCAACGGCCAAAACGCGGTGGTTCAGTATGCCGGCAACGCTCCGTCACTGATCCCTGGGGTTGCGCAGATTAATGTGAAGCTCCCGGTCGGCACCAAGACAGGGGCGAACGCAATCGTCGTGACGATCGGTACGGCTCAGACCACGAG
>JANXUM010000400.1 GCA_025356215.1 Bryobacter sp.
CGAGCCGTCGAAGTGGCTGCGGCATAACCGATGCCCAAGTTGGCTGGAGTGAACCACTCCAGGCTGTCCGCGCGTCGGCCAAGTGCGGTTTCGTTCTAAAACGCCAAGGAAAACATATTGTGTTGTCGAACGGGAAGGCAGTACTGATCATACCCCGCAAACGATCCAATTAATGCTTTCACCATGGGCAGCATCATTGAGGCGGCCGGCCTAACCGTGGATGAATTTAAACAATTGTTGTAGTCTGCTTGGGCTGAACTACTTCCCCATCCCCGCAGCCCAGTTCATAACCACCACCATCCGATCCGACCGCGCGGCGCCTGCTTCCGACTCGAACACCAGAAAGCGCTGCCCGTCGCGGCTGGGCTGGAAAAAGGGAGCCTCGCCCGTCGTTTCCGGAAGCTGGAATAATGTCTGCGGGTGGCCAAGGCGGACTCTGTCGGGCCCCAACTCGATGCTCGCGGCCGTCACCGTTCCATCCATGGTAGTCCAGTAGAATTCCTTGCCGTCAGCCCGCCAAGCGGGCCAAAAGCCTCCCGTTCCTGACACTTGCGACTTACCGCGCTTCTCCGGATAGCCCTGAATGAAGATCTCGAATCGCCCCGATTCATTGGACCGATAGGCCACCCAGCGGCCATCCGGTGAGAACGCTGCAAACCCATTCCGGTGGCTTGTTTTCAGGTAGACTTCAGGCTTGGCTTCGCCGGCGGACTCCGCCGCCAGCGGCAGTTTCATGATCTCGATGATCCCAAGCAGCAGTGCCTTGCCGTCTGGCGACACCGAGGTCACCAAATCACCAAAACCGGCCAGCAGCAGCGTCTCTTCGCCCGAGCCGTCGGCCGGCTTGCGTTGGATTCCCTTGGCGTTTGTGTAATAGAGGAACTTTCCGTCCGGCGACCAGCGGGGACTGACTCCGCCGTTGAAGCTGATCCGCGTGCGCAGCCCCCGCCCCAGGTCCATCACCCAAACGTCGGCGCTCCCGGAGAGTCTGACCGGGAAGGCCACCCGCGTCCCATCCGGGGACAGACTGAAGCTCGGAAACCCGCCGCCCAGCGCAAATGGCTCGCCGATCGTCTCGAGCGGTTTCCCCGCGCGGTCGCGCCAGCCTAAGCGCACCGTCGCACCTCCCGTTCCCTGGCGGTAGAGCAGGATCCCGTTGCGCGACAGGGAGAAGTCAGCGTAGCCACTACTCGCTGCGCCGCGCACGCCATCTGCCACCTGCACTGACTCACCCGCCAGCCGGAGCGGCTTAGCCTCCAGCCTCTGCGCCATTAGGGTTCCTGCGCCGTTTAAATAGAAGAGCCTGCCCGTGGCCGCATTATAGCGGGCACCATATTCCGTGCGCGCCACGATCAGGGCTGGCTTGGGTTCTCCCGCTTTTTCATCCGGCACCGCGGAATCCAGCGAGCCGATGGCAATGCCCATCTTCGCCGGATCGCTGTGCCGGACCAGGTAGAGGAAGGCCCGTCCGCCGGGCAGAAATTGCGGGTAGTAGTGGAAGGTTTCCCCCGCCGTTCGACTCATGCGCGTGACCGGTGTGGCCGTGCCACCGGAGGCCGGGATCTGCAGCAATCCCTGATCTCGGTGAGCAAACAGGATCACACCGGCCTCGTTCCAATCGCCGCCGCGGCCAACGGGCGCGTCGCACAAGGAGACTGGCGCACCCCCGGACAGATCGATTCGCTTCAGCTTGCCACCGGCGACAAAGGCCAGGGACTTGCTGTCGGGAGACCAGAACGGGCGGCCAGCGTCTTCTGTTCCGGTGAGGGCGCGGGCAGACAGAGACTCGAGTGGCCGCACATACAGCAGGGCTTCTCCCTTTTCGGTGGTGGCCACGAAGGCTAGCGTCCGCCCGTCTGGCGAGATGGCGGAGCCGCTCGTGTCGGAAGGCCTGGCAAAGGTACTGCCCTCGGGCGGGCTGACTTCCGTCGCCACCGGCAACGCGGGATCCGTACTCTTGCTGCGCAGCCAGAGGCCCGCAAATGCGACCGCCGCGACGAACAGCAGCGCCGCCACCGCTGGCCACAGCCGGTTCGGCCTCGCTACGCTCACCGCTTCGGCAACCGGCGGCGACTTCAGGTCGATCACTAGATCGCGCATCGACTGCCAGCGGTCCTCCGGGTCCTTCGCCAAACTTCGCCGGACGAGTCTCTCCAGCCAAGCTGGCGTAAACGGCTGTACCGCCATCGGCGCCGGGTCAGCCGAAAGGATCGCGCCCATCAGACTCGCGTGGCTCTTGCCTTCAAAAGCCTTCCGCCCGGTCACCATCTCATAGAGCACCGCTCCAAAAGCCCAGATGTCGCTTCGCGCGTCAGCCTCACGGCCTTCGAACTGTTCGGGCACCATATACTGCGGCGTGCCCATCACCGTGCCTTCACCCGTGAGCACATTTGTCAAAGTCGCCTCGGTGGGGCCTGGTTTCACACCCGACTTGGCCAGCCCAAAATCGAGCACCTTCACCCCATCGCGCGTGATCATGATGTTCTGCGGCTTCACGTCGCGATGGGTTACGCCCGCTCGGTGGGCGCGGTCCAAAGCATCGGCAATCTGAATCGCAAACGGCACCGCCTGCTCCAGCGGAATCGGCCCCTTGGCAATGCGCGCCGCCAGCGTCTCGCCTTAGATCAACTCCATCACTATGTAGTTTGGGCCGATGTCGTGCAGCGTGCAGATGTTGGGATGGTTTAGCGACGCCACGGCGCGCGCTTCGCGCTCGAAGCGCGCCCGGGAGTCCTCGCGTTCGGCGATATGATCGGGCAATACTTTAATCGCCACCGAACGGTCGAGCCGTGTGTCGCGGGCCTTGTACACCTCGCCCATCCCGCCCGCGCCAAGTGGCGCGACGATCTCATAGGGGCCGAGCTTTTCGCCGGTGGAGAGGGGCATCGGTCCCATCAGTATTGCATGGAGGCCTGGCGCAAGCCCCTTCAGAGCAGATCCCGCAATCGCTCCATCTTCAAGTCGCAATCCCGCATAATTTTGTGCAACAAACCAGCGCTGATCGTTTCTCCAGCATGGATGGGCACAACGGTCGAGCGGCCATCTGGGTGGCGCAAGAAATGATGGCTGCCGCGAACTCGAACTTGCTCGAAGCCGATGTCCTCGAGAGCACGCACGAGTTGCTTGCCGGTGGGGCGCGGAGCGTCGCTTATGCTGCGATAGTTACGCGCTGAATTCCAACGAATTCAAGGGAGGGCGCGTCACTACCCTGCACTTCAAGGCATAGGGCGATGGCTTCACGAATCCGCTCGATGACCTCGTCCAATGATTGCGCCTGAGTGTGGCAACCTGTCAGTTGAGGAACAGAGGCGATGTAATAGCCGTCCACATCGCGTTCGATAATCACGTCGAATTGCCGTGGCATGACACTCTGATTCTATTCTACTTTCCCAGCCCCGCCGCCCAGTTCTGCACCACCACCATCCGATCCGGCCGCGCGGTGCCGGCAACCGGCTCGTAGACCAGAAAGTGCTGCCCGTCGAGGCTGGGCTGGACGTAGGGAGACGCACCCGTCTCGGGAAGCCGGAATCGTGTCTGCGGTCGGCCCGCGCGCACCCCGTCCGGCCCCAACTCGATGTTCGTGGCAGTCACCGCTCCCTCCGGGTCGGATCATCGCCCAACGCCCTCCTGCGGCAATCAGCAATGCGTAACTTAGGGCGAACCTCATGATTCCAGAGGCTACTATATGCTAATCGTGTGGACGCTCTGCCAGGCAAGCCGACCTCGCCGTCCCGCCGCCTGGTCGCCGGCGGGCTCCTTACGCTGCTCATCCTGCTTGCTTATGGCACCTACACGCTCAATTCCGTCCGTCGCATGCGCCAGGTGCAGGCCGACATCGTCGATCAAAATCGTAAAGCCGCCCTCCAACTGATCCGCATTGAGAGCGACCTCAATGCGCTCGCCCTCGCCATGCGCGACATGCTCGACAATTTCGATGGCTATCCGCTCGCCGCCTGGTCGGCTCAACTTGACCGCATCCGCGAGAATCTCGACGACGCGATCAGCGTCGAATCGCGTCTGGCGACGGGCCGTCGAGACCCGCAGCAGACCGCCTATCTGCAAGCCTCGTTCCGCCAGTTCTGGTTGTCGATCGATCGCATGAAGGCGACGGCCGCCGAAGGGCCGCCCGCCGCAGCGCAGGGGATAATTCGCCAAACCCTGCAACCGCAACTGGAAGCGCTCAGTTCCCTCACCGCCCGCCTGCTGGTGCAGAACAACGCGGAGGAGCAGCGCGCGGCGGAACGCATCGCCGCCATCTTCGCCGAAATCGAGCGCAACGCCTATGTGTTCCTCGCCATCTCACTCGTCCTGGTGGTTGGCGTCAGCGCCGCTCTCATCCGCTCCAACCGCAATCTCTTCGACCGCCTGGCGACGCTCTCCAACCAACGCCGCGAGTTGGCGCAGCAACTGATTTCGACGCAAGAATCCACGCTGCGCTCGGTTTCGCGCGACTTGCACGACGAGTTCGGTCAGATCCTGATTGCCCTCGGGGCGATGCTGACGCGAGCCCAGAAACGCGCGCCGCAGGAGTTTGTCGATCAAGTGCAGGAATCTAAAGTGCTGGTCCAGGAAACTCTCGAGCGCGTTCGCGCGCTCTCGCAGCGCCTGCAGCCGGTCATCCTTGAGGAAGAAGGCCTCGGCCCAACCGTGGAATGGCATCTGTTGCTCTTCCAACGCCAGACGGGCATCGCCGTCGATTACACCGCCCCTGACACGGCTCCCACCCTACCCGCCTCCCGCTCCATCCACATTTATCGCATCCTGCAAGAAGCCCTCAACAACGCCGCCCGCCACGCCCGGATTGCCGAGATTACCGTGCGTCTATCCAACGACGCCGCAGGCCTGGAGCTTTGCGTCGAAGACCACGGCATCGGCCTGCCCGCCAATTTCGTCCCCAGCGTCGGCCTCACCGGAATGTGCGAGCGGGCAGAACTGCTGGGCGGTACGCTCAGCATCGGTGCTCTGACCGGACCTGGGACGACAATCAAGTTGACGGTGCCGCATGTCTAAAATTCGCGTTCTACTTGTCGACGATCACGCCCTCGTGCGCCGCGGCTTCCGCCGCCTGATCGAGGACGACGATGCGATAGAAGTTGTCGGAGAAGCCAGCGACGGCCAGGAGGCCGAAGAGCAGGCCCAACGACTGAACCCTGACGTCATCGTTCTCGATTACGCCCTGCCGGTGCAAAACGGTGCCCTCACCGCGCGCAAGATTCTGGCCGCCAACCCCGCCATCCGAATCCTGATGCTGAGCATGCATTCCGAGCCCAGCTATGTCGCCCAAAGCCGCGCCGCCGGTGCCGCTGGCTACCTTCTGAAAAACGCGCTCGATCTCGAACTTGTCGCCGCGATCAAACAGATCGCTGCGGGGCAAACGGTGGAAGACCCGCGCTTGGCCCAGGCCGCCGCCGCCGTCTTTGGCAAGCGGCCGTTGAGCACCCGCGAGATGGAAGTGCTTCAGCATATCGCCGCTGGAAAATCAAACAAAGAAATTGCCGCGACGCTGGGCCTGAGCGTCAACACGGTCTCCGTCCACCGCAACAACATCATGGGGGCCCTCGAAGTGCACAACACCGCCGATTTGCTGGTTCACTCCATCCGCCACGGCTTGGTGAGCGTCACATGAGGCGCCGCGATTTACTTCTCGCCGCCCCCGCCATGGCCGCCCCGCCGCCCTTCCAATTGGTCGACGTCACCCGCGCCGCCGGCATCGATTTCACGCATCACACCGGCGGCTTTGGCAGCCGCTACCTGCCAGAGACCATGGGCCCGGGCTGCGCCTTCCTCGATTACGACAACGATGGCTGGCTGGACATCCTGCTGGTGAACGGGCAGGACTGGCCCGGCCATCCCCAACGCCCCTCGACGCTCAAGCTCTATCGCAACAACCGGAACGGGACCTTCTCTGACGTCACTCGCGCCGCCGGTCTTGATGTGTCGATGTACGGTCTAGGCGTCGCCGTAGCCGACTACAACAACGACGGCTTCCCCGATCTCTACATCACAGGCGTCGGGCAAAGCCGCCTCTTCCGCAACACGGGGCGCGGCACTTATGTCGATGCCACCGCCTCCTCTGGCCTCGGCAACCGCTCCGCATTCTCCACTTCCGCCCTATGGTTCGATTTCGATCGCGACGGCCATCTCGATCTCTTCGTTTGCAACTACGTGCGCTGGTCGCCCGAGCAGGACGTCTTCTGCAGCCTCGACGGTAAGGCCAAGTCCTACTGCACGCCCGAGGCCTACCGTGGCAATACCTGCTGGCTCTTTCGCAATCGCGGTGACGGCACCTTTGAGGACGTCACAGCCAAGAGCGGCCTGTTTGACGCGTCTTCAAAGTCGCTCGGCGTCGCCATGCTCGACTTCGATCAGGACGGCTGGGCCGACCTGATTGTCGCCAACGACACCCAACCCAACAAGCTCTATCGCAACAACCGCGACGGCACTTTCCGCGAGATGGCGGTGCGCAACGGCATCGCCTTTGGCGACGACGGTCGCGCCCGCGCCGGTATGGGCGTGGACGCCGGAGACTTCCGCCGCACCGGACGCGAGGGCATCGCCATCACCAACTTCGACAACGAGATGATGGGCCTCTACGAATCCACCGGCGGCGGCTTTGTCGACATCGCCGCCGCCACTGGCATCGCCGCCGCGTCGCGCGCCCGCCTTGGCTTCGGCTGTCTCTTCTTCGATGCCGATCTCGACGGCCATCTCGATCTTCTCGCCGTCAATGGCCACATCGACGACTCCGTGCGCAACCTGCAACGCGGCATGTCCTACGCCCAGCCGCCCCATCTTTTCTGGAACGACCGCGCTGGCAAGTTCCGCGACATCGGTGCCGAAATCGGCCCCGACTTCTTGAAGCCCAAAGTCGGTCGCGGCTTGGCGATCGGGGACTTTGATCGCGACGGAGACCTCGATGTGTTGATGACGACCAATCACGGGCCCGCCTATCTCTACCGCAACGATCTGGCCAACGGCAACAAGTCGATCCGCTTTCGGCTGGAAGGACGCAAGTCCAACCGCGATGGCATTGGCGCGGTTGTCAAGATCGACGACGCCAGCGGCACGCAGATGCGGCGCATCCGTAGCGGCTCCAGCTATCTGTCGTCCTCCGCCCTTCCCGCCACCTTTGGCGTCGGCGCGCAAACTTACATAAAACGCGCCACGATCGAATGGCCCAGCGGCCGCAACGACGAGTTTAAGAATCTGCCAACCGCCCGCACTTATCTCTGTGTCGAAGGCGAAGCCCCGCGCCCGCTCGATTATCGCTAGCTAGCTTGGCTCAATCATCGCCTGCTCGATGGCTGCAAACAGTTCCTTCGCCCGAATCGGCTTCGTTAGATATCCATCCATTCCCGCCGCAAGACAGCGCTCTCTGTCCCCCGCCATCGCGTGCGCCGTCATCGCAACGATTGGGATGTGGCGACCGGTACCGCGCTCGGCCTTGCGAATTTCTCGTGTCGCCTCAAAGCCGTCCATCTCCGGCATTTGCACGTCCATCAAAACGCAGTCAAAGCTTTCCCGCTCCAGCAATGCCAGCGCCTCCCGCCCAGTCACAGCCTGCCTTACCTCGTGACTCTGCTTGCCCAATAGCTTTGTCGCCACCAGACGGTTGACGGCGTTGTCCTCCACAACCAAAAAACGGAGTCGCCCGGCCAAGCTTCCCGCGGGCCGCTTCAGCGAGACCGCCTCAAGGGCCTCGACTAACGCCTCCGGTGCCCGCCCCAGCAGCACGGTGAAGTGGAAAGTAGACCCCCTGCCGACTTCGCTCTCCAGCCAAATTCGCCCGCCCATCATCTCCACAAGTTGCGACGAAATCGTCAGCCCTAAACCGGTGCCGCCAAAGTTGCGCGTGGACGATGTGTCCGCCTGCGCAAAGGCGTTGAATACCTGCTGCTGCTTCTCGGGGGCGATTCCGATCCCGGTGTCGCTCACGCTGAAATGCAGTTCCACCCCGCCGTCAGACTCCCCTGTGCGTTCCACCGTCACCGTCACCTCGCCGTGCTCGGTAAATTTGATCGCGTTGCCGGACAGGTTGATCAAGATCTGTTGCAGCCGCCCCGGATCACCCAGCACCCTCGGCGGCACATCGCTATCGAACACGCACTTCAGCTTGAGATTCTTTGCCGCCGCCCGAATCCCCAGCAGCTTCAACGTAGACTCAACGCACCGATGCGGATTGAATTCGATATTCTCGAATTCCAGCTTCCGCGCCTCGATCTTTGAAAAATCGAGGATGTCGTTCACAATCCGCAGCAACGCCTCGGCCGAGTTGCGCACGCCCTCGAGATACCCCCGTTGGTCCTCAGTCAATTGGGTGTCCAAAACCAGATCCGTCAACCCGATCACGCCATTCATCGGCGTGCGGATCTCGTGGCTCATGTTCGCCAGAAACTCGCTCTTCGCCCGGTTCGCTCGTTCGGCTGTGTCCTTGGCTTCCTCTAGCGCCGCTTTGCCGCGCCGTAAAGATTCTTCCGACCGCCGCTGCTCCGTGATGTCGCGCGCCACTCCAAAGCGGGTTGACTCATCGCGATGAAAGGTGGTCGTCCACTCCAGGATCCGGTAACTGCCGTCCTTGCATCGGTAACGGTTGATGAAATGCGCGGTCCGATGCCCCGGCCCCTGGCGCGCCGCTTCTTTCTTGGTTCGCTCGACATCCTCCGGATGGATGAAGTTCAGCATCGGCGTGCGAAGCACTTCCTCCACCGTATAGCCTAGCGTCTTCTCCCACGCCTCATTCACTTTCTTGAAATACCCATCGGTCGACGCAATGCACGCCAACTCGGGAATCAAGTTGAAGAAAAGCTCAAAATCGCGAATCGCTTCGCTGGCCCGCAAAACGGGCGCAAGCATCGACGTTTCTCCAGGTGCATTTGGAGTTTTCTGCATATCGCGAGGTTCGAGCCGGGGATTTTCTCCACTTGCTATATCGCCCAAAGTGGGCAGTTTCGTGAATCCTCTTCCGACGAGAATACACCGGTATTATGGTTGCGCCTTCGCGACCGCCCCTTCCAGCCAATCGGCATAAGCCCCCAACGCCGCTGACGTCAAGCCAATCTGCGCCTCGGCCTCCTGCCAGTAGCGCTGCTCAATGGCTTCGCGGATTCCGGGGAGTGTCTTGACGCCATAGCCGGTGTAGTAACCCGGAGCGTGCAGCACGTGCCGGAACCAGGGCCGCCGCGGCAATCCGTCGGCGCTCAAGAACTTTTGCTCGGCTACCCGTAGCGCGTCCTCCAGCTCTTTACGCTTGGCCGCGCTCAGCTTCGCCGGGTCCACTTTGACCAGCGCAGCCGCCGCCCGCTCAATTCTGCCGGTGGCGTTCTGCAACGGCGCGAAGTTCAAGAACGGCACATCGTCCTGGGGCTCCGGAACGATGTAGGTCTTACGCGGGTCGGCGGCCAGCTTCAGCGCCCCACTGCGGATGAGCTCGTTCTGCTTAGCTGTCTGCGTCCGTAAGTCGTCCGCCAGCTTGATCACTTCGTTCGTCCAACCACGGATGGCCCTCGCCGTGGTGCTCGCCTGAAACGGCAGCCACTCGGCATTCGCCATCCGCAACATCATGTGTCCGCCCAACTGCGCCGTCGCCATCACATATTGAAAGTCTGGATCGACAAAACGAGTGTAGTGATCGTAGGAATCGTAGTTGGAATGGTAAACGCCGCCGCCGCCCTCACCGCCAAAGCCAATGTTCAAACTCGGGATGCCGAGGTGATGCTGGAAGACCGTGTAGTCCGATCCCGACCCGAGTGGCGCGATGCGGTACTCGCCTTCGCCCCCCGCCACTTTGCGTGAAGCCAGATAGCGGTCCAGCACCGGCACGCGCGTCTGCGGGTCGGTGATGTCCCGCGCCGTCTGCGTTGAAAACAACTCCAGCGTCGACGCCCCGCCCACTCGCAAAAAGCCACGGCCAGTACCATCGGAATTGATATAAGCGACGGCATGCTGCTGCAACTCATCGGCGTGCATTTCCGCCCATTCGGTGGAACCCAGCAGCGCTGGCTCCTCGCCGTCCCACGCTAGAAAAATCAGCGTCCGCGCGGGGCGCCAGCCGGTCTTGGCCAACTCCGAAATCATCCGCGCTTCTTCCATGACCGAGATCATGCCCGACAGCGGGTCGGCCGCGCCAAAGTTCCAGCCGTCGTGGTGATTGCCGCGCAGCACCCACTGCTCAGGCTTCTCGGCACCGGTCATCCGCGCCACAACGTTGTAGGTGGGAGCCAGTTTCCAATTAAACTCCAGCTTCAGGTGTACCTTGGCCGGGCCGGGGCCAACGTGGTAGGTCAACGGCAGCGCGCCGCGCCAATCGGCGGGAGCGACGGGCCCAGTGAGCGCCCGCAGCAGCGGCTCGGCGTCGCCATAAGAAATCGGCATCACCGGAATCTTGGTCACCGTCGGCGCCATCTTCGGGTCGGGGGCGCGATTGGGGTCCGTCGCGGGCTTGCCGGGGGTGAGCGGGTCGCCGGGGTAAACCGGCATGTCCATCACGCTGCCGCGTTGCGCGCCCTGCGCCGGGCGGTAAGGCCCTTTGGGGTAAACGTCGCCCTGATAATAACCGTCGTCCACCGGGTCAGAGTAGATGATGCAACCGATCGCGCCGTTCTCTGCGGCCACCTTCGGCTTGATGCCCCGCCAGGAAGACCCGTAGCGCGCCAGCACGATCTTGCCGCGTACGCTGATTCCCATCTCCGCCAGGCGCCGGTAGTCGTCCGGCAGGCCGTAATTGACGTAGACCAGATCTCCAGTGACATCGCCGTCGGTAGAGTAGGCGTGATAAACGGGCAAGTTGCCTTCAGTGATACCGCTAGTCTCGTCGCCCTCCACGGCGGTCTCCGCCAGTTTGGCTGTAAAGCGAGTCGGCCCGGTCATCTCCAGCAGCCGCGTTTTCGGGGTAGGGAAGAGCGGGTAAAAGGTCTCGATCTTGGTGTCGTAGCCCCAGCTCTTAAACTGGGCGGCGATAAACTCCGCCGTCTCCTTGCTGGCCGGTGACCCGACATGGTGGGGCTTGCCGGACATCCGCTTCAGCCACTGCTGAAAGTTCTGGCGGTTGAGCCCCTGATCGAAGCGTGCCTCCAGCTCCAGTTCCCGTTTGGCCGCCTCGGGCGAGAAGCCGCCAATGGCCTTCGGCGGCCCCTGCGCTGGCAACAGCATCGAGCAAAGCAACAGAGCGACGGTTTTTCTCATGATTTCCGGATTCTCGCATAACCGGTCATAATCATCCCCATGGGCCCCCTCCCGCAAAACTTTTTTCATCGCCCGTCCAACTTTCCCGCTGCACCCATCGTCTTCAACAGCGGAGTCAGAATTTGATTTTCCGGGAAGTGGAGGACCGCGATCTTGTACAGAAGGCAGCCAAGGGGAATGTCGACGCATTCAACCTGCTCGTCTCCCGTCACGAGAAGCGTGTATTCAACTATCTACTCCGGATCGTGGGTCATCGCGAAGACGCCTTGGACATTACGCAGGATGTCTTCCTGAAGGCCTACCAAAACCTGACCAAACTGAGCGATGTGGAGCGGTTTTCTCCTTGGCTGTTCCGCATCGCTCATAACGAAGCTTACTCGCTGCTTCGCCGCAACCGCCCCGATACCGCCGAACTCGTCTACGATCCGCCCACCGGCAACTCCCGCGCTGGCATGTACCCGATCGAGACCACGATCGCTGTCGAACGCGCCCTCGGCCGCCTCTCCGCAGACCAGCGCGAGGCCGTCGTTCTCAAGATCTTTCAAGGCTTCAAGTTTGAAGAAATGGCGGAGATCCTCGATCTTCCGCTTTCCACCATTAAGTCGCGGCTCTACTCGGCCCTGGACTTGTTAAAGGGCGTTTTGGCGCCAGTAAAAGGATGATGTATGGCCAATCCTGAAATCGATCTCACCGCTTATGCTCTCGGCGACGCAACCCCGTCCGAACGCGAGGCCGCCGCCGCTCACCTAGCGCTATCCCCCGAGGCGCGCGATGAGTTTGAGCGTCTGCAATACACTCTCACTGCCCTGCGCGGCTTGGGCGAGGAAGAGATGCCCCGCCGCATCGCCTTCGTCTCGGACCCCGTCTTTGAGGCCCCTTGGTGGAAGCGCTTCTTCGCCTCCGGCCCGCGCCTCGGCTTTGCCGGGGCTGGCTTGCTGGCCGCCGCTATCACCGCCCACGGTTTCCTGATGCGTCCGCTGCCAGCTGTCGTTCAGGCCCCCCCGCAGGTGCTTGCGCAGATCAGCCAGGCCGACATCGATCAAGCCGTCGCCAAGGCCGTTCAAGCCGTCGAGGCCCACCAGCAAAAACAAATGACCGTCGCCTTGAGCGAGATCGAAAAGCGCCACTCGATGGAAACCCAAATGATGGCCGTCGGCTTCCGCGAAAACCTCGACCTCGTCAGAAAGCAACTCAACATGGTCTACGTTTCCAACGCCCGTCTCACCGTCGGAGGCACCGAATAATATGAAAACGCTTTACTCACTGATCCTGGCGGCGACGCTGCTGGCGGCGGCCGCCGTCGTTGAGCCCGCGATCACCCGCAACATGCTAATCCCGGTCGAGAAGAAAATCGACCAACGTCTCGAGACCCTCTACGACGAGCCCTTCCTGCTGCTCGGTATGACTCGCGGTCTCTATCTCGATAAGTTCGGTGCCGTCTTCAGCGCCGAGCTTCAACTGGTCTCCACCCCTGGCCTGGGCACCTTCGGCTTCACCGCCCCCACCCGCGAACTCACTGTCGCCACCCGCGCCAAAAAGCTGCAGCGCCTGCCCGTCCTGAAGGACGCCATGAAGTCCCAACTCGTCTCCGCCGCAGTTAGCCTCGACAAGCTCCCCGCCGACGAGAAGGTCGTCTTCGGCGTGTCCATCTTTCGCCGCTCCTGGGAGGATTCCACCGGCCTGCCCGCGCAGATCGTGATGCAGGGCTCGCGCAAGGATTTGATCGCCGCCCGCACCGCCGCCGCCATTGACGCCGCCATCCGCGTCCAGGAATTCTAAGCGCCGATGCACGCTCCCGCCAAACTCGGCGAACGCCTCGTTGCCCGCAAGCTCATCGCCCCCGAAGAGCTTGAGCAAGCCCTCGAACTGCAAAAAGAACGCAACGAGAAACTCGGCAAAATCCTCGTCGATCTCGGCTTCATCGCCCAGCGCGACGTGCTGGCTGAACTCAGCGCCCAGCTTGGCGTCCAACTGGTGGCCGTCGACGGCCCGCCCGCCTCGATGCCAGAGCTCGAGAGTCTCTCCCCGCGCTTTCTGCGCCAGTCGAAAATCTTTCCCCTCGCCTACGAAGGCTCCTCGCTTACCCTCGCCATGGCCGACCCGCTCGACTACGAAGTCATCACCGCGGTCGCCAATTTCACGGGCCTTCAAGTTGTCCCCGCCCTCGCCAACGAGACCGAGATCATCGAGGCGATCGAGCGCCACTTCAGCGAAGGCCGCCGCGCTGAGAACACCGACGATTTCACCACCGCCGATGCCGCCGAAGACCTGGAGCACCTGCGCGACATGGCCTCCGAGGCCCCCGTCATCCGCTTGGTCAACGCGATGATCGCCACCGCCGTCGAGGGCCGCGCCAGCGACATCCACATTGAGCCCTTCGAAAAAGACTTCCGCATCCGCTTTCGCATCGACGGCGTCTTGATCAATCAGGAATCGCCGCCCAAAGAGATGAAGGCCGCCATCATCTCTCGCCTGAAGCTGATGGCCAAGCTCAACATCGCCGAGCGCCGCCTGCCGCAGGACGGTCGCATCAAGATCAAGACCCTCGGCCGCGAGGTCGACCTTCGTGTCTCGACGCTCCCCACGCTCTACGGCGAAAGCGTCGTTATGCGTATTCTTGACCGCTCCGCCACCAGCTTCTACGACCTGCGCAGCCTCGGTTTCGACGACCGCATGCTAAACCTCATGGAGCACTTCACAGAGCTGCCTCATGGCATCTTCCTCGTCACCGGCCCCACCGGTAGCGGCAAGTCCACCACGCTCTATTCCGCGCTCAAGCGCGCCAACAAGACCAGCCGCAAGATCATCACCATCGAAGACCCGGTGGAATACCAGATGGACGGCATCAATCAGATCCACGTCAACCCCGCCATCGGCCTCACCTTCGCATCCGGCCTCCGTCACATCGTCCGCCAGGATCCCGACGTCATCATGATCGGCGAAATCCGCGATCGCGAGACCGCCGACATCGCCATCCGCGCCGCGCTAACCGGCCACTTCGTCTACTCGACGCTACACACCAACGACGCCCCCAGCGCCATCACCCGTCTCACCGACATGGGCGTTGAAAACTACCTGCTCACCTCTTCGATCGTCGCCGTTCTCGCTCAGCGCCTCGTCCGCCGTATCTGCCCCGAATGCAAGGACGAGAACGGCACCGTAACTTCGTTCGACGGCTCCACGGTCCACGTATTCAAAGGCCGCGGCTGCGACAATTGCCTTGGCACCGGCTACCGCGGCCGCATCGCCATCTTCGAGCTGATGCAGCTCAACGAGGAGATCCGCCGCCTGATCATGCGCAACGAGGACGCCAGCATCCTCACCGCCGCCGCCCTGCGCAACGGCATGCGCAACCTCCGCGTCGACGGCTGGCAAAAGGTAGCCAACGGCATGACAACGCCCGACGAAGTCATCCGCGTCACACAGGAATTCTGATGACTACCTTCCAATTCCGCGCGGTAACCTCCGACGGTAAAACCCGCAGCGGCAGCTACACGGCCGCCGATCAGAAGCTGGTTGCCACAGAGCTCCGCCGCCAAGGCCTGACTCCCACTTATATCGGCCTCGACAAGCCCGGCGGCTTTGAATTGAAGCTGCCCGAATTCGGCGGCGGCAAGCGCCGCGACGTCCTCTTCTTCACCCAGGAGCTTGCCACCCTGCTTGCTTCTAGCATCCCTGTTGACCGCGCTCTCTCCATCGTCAGCGAACTTACAGAGCGCGTCACCTTTCGCGCCGTCGTGCTCGATATTCTCCGGCTGCTCAAAGGCGGCAAATCGCTGGCCGATTCCATCGCCACTTATCCGGCCTACTTTTCAGACCTCTATCTCAATATGGTGCGCGCCGGCGAGGCCTCGGGCTCGCTTGCGACGGTCTTCGACCGCCTCGCCAACTTTGAGCGCAATCGCGACGAGCTTCGCGGCTACATCCTGAGCTCGATGATGTACCCCATGCTGCTGGGTCTCACTGGCCTGGGTGCCATCGTCGTGCTGATGTACTTCGTCGTCCCCCGCTTTGCCACCATCTTTGAAGGCGGCCGAATGCAGATTCCTTTGCCCACGCTGATCATGCTGCGCATGAGTGATTTCCTCCGCGCCTGGGGCTGGTTGATGGGCATCGTACTCGCCGCCGGGGCGGCGGGCTTTATGAGCTACATCCGCACTGCCAACGGTCGCTGGTGGTGGGACGATTTTCGTCTGCGCATCCCGCTTCTCGGCGACGCCTTGCGCAAGGCAGAAACCGCCCGCTTTGCCCGCGCCATGGGCACGCTGGTTTCCAATTCCGTGCCTTTGGTGCAGTCGCTGCAAATCGCTGGCGGCACTCTCGCCAATACGCGGATGGCCAAGGCTCTTGAGTCCGTCGCGCAAGGCGTAAAGCGCGGCGAAGGCATCGCCACTCCCCTGCGCCGCACCGCCCAATTCCCCCCTCTCGCCGCCCACCTCTTGAGCGTCGGCGAAGAGACCGGTAAGCTGGACGACATGTTCACCCGCATGGCGGACATCTATGAGGCGGATACGCGCGACGCCGTCAAGCGCTTCACGTCTTTGTTTGAGCCCCTGCTCATTCTCACCATGGGCATCGTCGTCGGAGCATTGATTCTCAGCATGCTCCTCGCCATCACCAGCATCAACGAGGTTGCAATTTAAGTTATGAACCAGACCATTCGCCGCCGTCGCCTGTCCCGTCAAGCCGGTGTCACGCTCATTGAAATGCTCGTCGTCGTGACGATCATCGCCCTTTTCGCCTCCATCGTCGGCCCCCGCCTCTTTAAGGCCGCCGACGGCGCCAAGGTCACCTCCGCCCGTACCCAGATCAACAGCTTCAACCAGGCTCTACTGCTCTACAAGAACTCCACCGGCAACTTCCCCACCGCCGAGCAAGGCCTCAAGGCTCTGCGCGCCAAGCCCGGCGAAGTCGCCAACTGGGACGGGCCTTATCTCCAGAGCGACGTTCCGCTCGACCCCTGGGGCCGCGAGTTCATCTACAAGATGCCTGGCGAGTTGCCCGATGAGCCCGAGATCATCTCCCTGGGCGCCGACGGCCAGCCTGGCGGCACCGGCATCAATGCCGATATCAGTTCGGCTCGCTCCCGCTAGATGCGCCGCCGCGCTCCACAATCCGGCATGACGCTGATCGAGACGATGGTGGTGGTGGCCATCATCGCCGCGATGGCTGGCCTCTCCTTTCCCTCCTTCACAGCCGGCCTGGACGGCCTGCGCTTGCGCAGCGCCTCCTCCACCGTCGCCTCCGCCTTGAACATCGCCATCACCACAGCCGACCGCCGTCAACTTCCCGTGCAACTCGCCATCCAGCCCGCGCTCAACCGCATCGTCCTGCGCGCCGCCGAATCCAAGCGCGATCAAATTTTCGACATCCCCGGTGGCGTCAAGATCCGCCGCATCCTGCCCGCTCTCTTCCTTGACGAGCTCAAGCGTGATCGTTATGTCGTCGTCTACCCCAATGGCGCTCCTCCGCAGTTGGTTGTCGAGCTCGAGAACAGCCGCGGTACCTTGCGGCAAATTAAGCTCGACCCCATCACCGGCGTAGCCAAAGTGGTCGACCTGGTGGCCAATGCGCGCTAAGGCCCGGCGCGGCTTTACGCTGCTTGAGGTGCTGGTGGCGACGCTGATTCTAGCCGTCGCCGTCTCGGCGCTGCTCTCCAATCTGTCCCAATCCACCGCCAACCTTTTCCGCGCCAACGATATCGACCGCCTCACCTATCTCGCCAAGCGCAAGATGGATGAGCTCATGGTCGCCCCCAACCTGCCGCCGGGCATACAAGTCGCCGGTGCCTTCGAATCCGCCACCGCGGGCAAGCCCACCGGCGGCTGGACCGCCGTGGTCTTCCCCGCTGGCCAACCCTCTCCCAACGGTATGGAGCGGCTTGAGCGCGTTCGTCTCGAATGCTGGCTCCTGGCCGGTTCCAAGCGCCGTACCATCGTCGTCGAAAGCTACCGTACCCGGACGGGAGGCCGCTGATGCAAGTCTCCCAACGCCGCCGCCGCCGCCGCGACGCGGGCATGACGCTCATCGAGTTGCTCATCGCCGTCACGCTGTTTTCCGCCATCTCCGCCAGCATCGGCCTGGTTCTCCGCGTTGCCTTCATATCGATGAACAAGATCGACGACAAGGTCGATTTCAACCGGCGCGTTATCGCCTCGCAACGGGCCATCGATCAGATCCTCAACGGCCTCATCCCGGTCG
>JANXUM010000409.1 GCA_025356215.1 Bryobacter sp.
CGCCTCCGGTGCGGTGCTGTCCTTGCGGTAAAGCCCCGCCTCGATGTATGCGGCCAGGGTGAAAGGCTTCAGCACGCTGCCCGGCTGCAGCGCCAGCGTATTGGCCCGCTGTAAGTTCCACACCCCAGCCAGCCGATTCGCCTCAAGATCGAAAAGCAACGCCGCGCCCGTGCGATTGGCAAAGAAGGGCTTCAAGTCCCGTACAGCCGCGGTCGAGCTAAGTGTTAGTGCAAGCAGCGCCAGCAAAAACCGCATAGTATTTCTCCGGACAACGAATCGGTTTCAAATCAAGATTGACAAACAGATGTTTAGTCGCTCCTTGCGCCAGCAACTGCCCGTCGGCGGCGCGATGGATGTCGTACTCGATGCGCATCATCCGGCTTTGCACTTCGACCACCCGCGCGGTGATGTCCACTAAGTCGTCGTAGCGCGCCGCCGCCTTGTATTGCAACTCCACCCCAAGCACCGCCACACGGATCCCCTCGCGCTCCATTTCGGCGTAGTTCAGCCCCGCCGCCCGCATCGCCTCTACTCGCCCCACCTCCATCCAGACGACGTAGTTGGCGTGATAGACGACGCCCATCTGATCGGTCTCCGCATAGCGAACGCGGACTTGCGTAGTGTGTTGAAGCATCTTAGAGGAACATCCCCGATGTTAGCGCGCATGGGATAATCGAAGAACAACATGAAGAGACTTATCCTGGTGCTGGCTGCGCTTCTGCCAGCCGCGATTTGGGCCCAAAAACTGGCCGATATTGAAAAACGGGTCACGGAATTCACCCTTCCCAACGGCGTCAGTTTCGTCGTTTATGAGCGCCACCAAGCCCCCGTCGTGAGCTTTTTCAGCCGCATCAACGCGGGTGGAGCCGACGATCCCAAGGGACAAGCCGGACTGGCCCACATGTTTGAACACATGGCCTTCAAGGGCACCACCACCATCGGTACCCAAAACCTTGTTGAAGAGAAGAAGGCAATGGCTGCCATCGAGACCGCCTACGACGCACTCACCGCCGAGCGCATGAAGACCCCCAAGCCGGACGAAGCCAAGGTCAAGACTCTGGAAGCGGCCCTCAAAACTGCTATCGACAAGGCCGGCGGATTTGTCGACAAAGAGCGCTTCACCAAGGTTCTTGAGGAGAACGGCGCGGTCGGCCTGAACGCCTTCACCAGCCTTGACGAGACAGCTTACATCATGTCGATGCCCGCCAACAAACTTGAGCTGTGGTTCGCACTCGAGTCCGATCGCTTCATCAACCCTGTGTTCCGCGAATTCTACGTTGAGCGAGGAGTTATCCGCGAAGAGTACCGGATGCGTATCGAATCCGATCCCACCGGTCGTCTCATCAACGAGATGCTCAGCGTCGCCTTCGCCACCAGCCCCTATCGCACCGGTCCCGCCGGCATCCCTAGCGATATCGACAGCTATCGGATGGCCGACGCGCTGGCGTTTCGCAGGACTTACTACGTGCCATCCAACTTAGTCATCGGCATTGCGGGCGACGTTGAGCCCGCAGAAGTCAAACGTCTGGCGGAGAAGTATTTCGGTAAGTTCACCGGTGGCCCCAAGCCCAACCGCCTGCCCACCAAAGAGACTCCTCAGCAAGGCGAAAAGCGCGTCGCTGTCGAGAGCCCCTCGCAGCCGGTGGTCGCTATCGGCTACAAGCGCCCCAGCGCGCTGGACAAAGACGACACCGTCTTCGACGTGCTCTCGAGCCTGCTGTCCGGAGGCCGCACCAGCGTAATGTACAAGGAACTGGTGCAGGACAAGAAGATAGCCCTCGCCGCTCAGTCCATCGCCAACTTCCCCGGTGCCAAGCTCGAAAATCTCTTCGTTCTCTTCCTCGTCCCAAACGCGGGCAAAACCATTGAGGATTGCGAGAAGGCCGCCTACGAAATCGTGGAGCGCATGAAGAAAGAGCCCGCCACCGACGAGCAATTGAAACGCGTCAAAACTCAGATCCGCGCGCAGCTTGTCCGCAGTCTCGATTCCAATTCGGGCATGGCGCAGAACCTGGCTACCACCAAGGCGCTTTTCGGAGAGTGGCGCACGCTCTTCACCCAACTCGACGAGTTAGACAAGATCACCGCCGCCGACGTCACCTCCGCGGCCAAGAAGTATTTGACATCAAAGAACCGCACCGTCGGCTTCACCGTGCAGCCGCCGAAAGAAGAGAAGTAACCATGAACAAACTCACGACGCTTAGCCTGATCGTTGCCGGTCTTGCATCGGCCCAAATGGTTCCCGTCTATAAGACGCTCAAGTACCCGCCGCTCAAGGCCGTTCAACTGCCAAAGGTGGAGCAGTTTACGCTGCCCAACGGAATGCGTGTTTTGATCCTCGAAAATCACGAATTGCCGCTAGCCAGCGGGTCCATGCTGGTGCGCACCGGCCAACTGCTTGAGCCCCTCGAGAAGTCCGGTCTCGGCAGCATTGCCGGCACGGTGATGCGCAGCGGCGGTACCAGGAAACGCAGCGCCGACGATCTCAATGCCAAGCTCGAAACGATGGCCGCCAGTGTCGAGGCCGGCGTTAGCGAAGAGTTTGCCCGCGTTGGCTTCAGTTGCCTCAAAGAGAATCTCGACGAAGTCCTCTCTCTATTCAAAGAGGTCGCCACCCAACCGGCCTTCCCGCAAGACAAGCTTGACCTCGCCCTCACTCAGACCCGCAGCGGAATCTCTCGCCGCAACGACGACGCGGGCGGCATCGTCCAGCGCGAGTTCGACAACCTCATCTACGGCAAAGATACTCCTTATGGCGACACCGTCGAATACGCCACCATCGCCAACATCAAGCGCGCCGATCTGGTCGCTTTTCACGATCGTTATTTCTTCCCCGCCAACGTCATGATGTCGGTGCAAGGCGATATCGATACCGCCGAAGTGAAGGCCAAGCTCACGGCCCTCTTCGCCGATTGGACCGTACAGCGGCCCGCCCCTCCGGCTTTTCCCGCGGTCACGGCCCAGCGGGCCGCTGGCGTGTACATTGCCGATAAGCCCGACAGCGAGCAGACCTTCTTCAAGATCGGCCAGCTTGGTGGCAAGCTTAGCGACAAGGATTATCCGGTCCTGGACGTGATGGCTGACATTCTTGGCGGCGGCTTCTCCAGCCGCTTGTTCCAGAAGGTCCGCAGCGACGCGGGGCTGGCTTACTCGATCGGTAGCGACTGGCGCCCAGGCTATCTGCATGAGGGCACCTTCGTCATCCAGGGCAGCACCAACGCCGACACGACCGAGCAGGCCATTGCCGCCTCGCTGAAAGAAGTGAAGCGCATGAGGGAAGAGCTGGTTGGCCCCACCGAGCTGGACGCCGCTAAACAGCGTGTCGCCAATAGTTTTGTCTTCAACTTCGATTCGCCCGCGAAGACTTTGGGCCGTATGATGACCTACCAGTACTACGGCTATCCGGCCGACTTCATCAACCAATACAAGGACGCCGTGCAGAAAGTGACTGCGACCGAAATCCTCCGCGTCGCCAAGGAATACATCAAGCCAGAAGCTTTCACGATTGTCGCCGTCGGCCAGACGGAAAAGTTCAAGGATAAACTCGGTGCGATGGGCGCGGTCAAGACTCTCGATCTGACGATTCCCCAACCCAAGGCCGAGGCCGCCAAAGCCGACTCCTCCAGCCTCGCCGCCGGTAAGGCCGCGCTCGATAAGATCGCCGCCGCTGTCGGCGGTAAGGC
>JANXUM010000431.1 GCA_025356215.1 Bryobacter sp.
GGGCGGGGGCTCCTGGTACCGCCAAGCCTTTGGCGGCTGGCAAATCAACGGGGTGGCCCAGTTTCAGTCGGGGCTGGCAATCAACCCGACGCTTTCCGCCGATCCGGCCGGCACCGGCAACGGCGGAACGCAGCGACCGAATCTGGTCGGCGACCCTTACGCCGGCGACTCGGTGGGCGGCTTTCAGTATCTGAATAAGTCGGCCTTCGCCGTTCCGGCCAACGCCACCTTCGGCAACATGGGGGTTAACAATATTTATCTGCCGACCTGGATCAACGTGAACAGCTCGCTGGTGAAGTCGTTCTTCACGCCGGGTTGGAGCGACCAGAAGCTGAAGTGGGACTTGCGCTTTGAGATGTACAACGTCGCCAACCACCTGATCACGAGCGCGATCAACGTGGGTGGATTCACGGGCCCGGCGATCGTAAACTGGGGCCAGAAAACGGGCACGACGCCGCCGCGCACCATGCAGGTGACGGCGCGGCTCAATTTCTAGAGGGCGCGCCACCGCGTTTTCGCATATTTTCTGAAGCCGCGATCGGCCGGGGCGCGTCCTATGCGCATTGACGAGGGTTGTGGCGGGGACTATCATTTAGGTAGCTCCCGAACCCGGTTGCCTTTAAGGGAAAAACAGTATGAAAGCAAAGCGCTTAGTTCAAGTTCTCGTTGGGATGGCCATTGCCGTGTCGTTAACGGTCGTTCCAGCCGCTGCACAAAAAACCAAAAAGCCCGCCGCCGATCAAGGGGAGCGCGAAACCATCGCCAAGCCGCTGACCGCTCGTGAGCAAAAACGGAAGGAAGATAAGTTGCGCAAAGAGCTTGAAACGCCTTTCCGCAAGTGGTTGAACGAGGACGTGTTCTACATCATCACGGATGAAGAGAAGACTTCGTTCAAGCGGCTGAATACGGACGACGAGCGTGAGAGCTTCATCGAATCGTTCTGGATGCGGCGTGACCCCACCCCGGACACCCAAGAGAACGAATATAAGGAAGAGCACTACCGCCGGATCGCCTACGCGAACGAGCGTTTTGCCAGCGGCATCCCGGGATGGAAGGCGGATCGCGGCCGCATCTACATTACCTTCGGACCGCCCGACGAAATCGAAGACCATCCTAGCGGCGGCACCTATGAGCGGCCGATCGAAGAAGGCGGCGGCACGACGTCCACCTTCCCGTTTCAGAAGTGGCGTTATCGCTACATCGAAGGCATTGGCAACGACGTCAATATTGAATTCGTCGACACGACTATGACGGGCGAGTTCCGTATGACCATGGATCCCAGCGAAAAGGACGCATTGCTGTACGTGCCGAACGCCGGTCTGACCATGTACGAACAGATGGGCATGTCGAGCAAGAACGACCGCTTCTCCCGCACCGACGGCACCCGCCTCGGCACCGGCACCCAAGCCTTGCCGCAGCGGATGAATCAGTTTGAACGCCTCCAGCAGTTCGCGCTGTTGCAAAAACCGCCACCGATCAAGTTTAAGGATCTTGAGGCAAGCGTGAACTCGAAGGTCGTCTTTAACGTGCTGCCGATTCAGGTGCGCACCGACTTTGTGAAGCTGACGAATTCCACCGTGATGACCTACATCACGATCCAGATGAACAAGGGCGACTTGCAGTTCAAGAGCACCGACAACATCTCCAAGGCGATGGTGAACATCTATGCGCGGATCACGTCGATGACGCGCCGCGTGGTCAACGTTTGGGAGACCCCTGTGGTGATTGAGACGCCGGCCGTCATGCTCGCTGAGGCCTCCAAGGGTAAGGCGATCTATCAGAACGCCGTGCCGCTGCCCCCGGGCACCTACCGTGTAAACGTCGTAGCCAAGGACGTGGTTGGCGGAAACATGAACAACTACGAGATGGCGATCACGGTGCCGCGCTTTGAGGACGAGAAGCTTGGCGCGTCAAGTATGATCCTGGCCGACACGATCGAGAAGGTGCCGACCAAAAATATCGGCGCGGGCCAGTTTGTCATCGGCACCTCAAAGGTGCGGCCGCGGATGAACGACGCTTTCTTCCAGAACGAGAAGATGGGCATCTACCAAGCTCTCTACAACTTCACGCCGGACGAGAAGACGCAGAAGCCGGTGGGAACCGTCTCGTGGGAAATCACCAAGGCCGACGGCGAAAAAGTAATGGAGTTCAGCGAGGCGCTGGCCGACATTCCGAACGCGTCGGCGACGCAGGTGACGATCGAGAGAATGCTGCCCCTGCAAACCTATGCCCCGGGCAAGTACACTTTGAAGCTGAAAGTGACCGATACCACCAGCAATCAATCGCTGACGCAGACGGCAAACTTCAGCGTAGCGCCGGACACCACGACGCGCGCCAGCTTGAAGGAGTAGAATCTTAGAGCCATGCGGCCGCGAAAGTCCCTTCGTCCCGCGACCATCGCACTCAGTCTCCTGCTGGGTGCCGTGAGCTTCTCTGCGCCCGCGCAAGGAGCCACGGCGAGCCAGTTTACAGGGCGGATCGCGGGGCTGGTGCGGAGCACCGGGGGTATCGTGCAAATGGGCGCGACGGTTCAATTGATGAACCGCTTTGAAAAGCCGGTGCGGCGGGCGATCACCGATGAGCGTGGCGGTTTTTTGTTCGAGGCGCTGAGCCCAGAAAACTACACGGTCCGGGTGACGCTGGCGAGCTTTGTTCCGGCGGTGCGCGCAAACATACAGATTGGACCGGGAGCGGAGCGCTATCTGGCGATCCAGTTGGCTGGCCTGTTTAGCAGCATCGAGATCTTCAACGCACCTCCGATGGGCAGCTTTCTGATGAGCGAGGACTGGAGGGCGGCGCTGCGCGGATCCTTGGCCACCCGACCGGTGCTGCGGGCTCTGCCGACTTGGGACCCCGCAACGAAGATCCACACGCAGCACGCAACAAAGATCTTTACCGACACCAAGGCAATGGTGAAGCTGTCGAGCGGCGACGCGGCGACGAATTTCTCCTGGGGATCGCAGGCCGACATCGGGACGGCGTTTGCGCTGGGGACCTCGGTGCTAAGGCGCAGCCAGCTACAATTCGCGGGAAACCTTGGTTATGGGTCGGCGACGGGAATACCAACGGTGGGGTTCCGGACCACCTATCAGCGCAGTGTGGAGGCACCGGGGAATTGGGACGCGCCAAACCCGCAAGTGAGCATGACGGTGCGACAACTGTTTTTGCCGATCCGCGCCGGTCAGGCATTGGGAGCGTCAAACGCCGGCGCGCCGCTGTTGAGAACCGTGAGTGCCACCTTTGCCGACCGTTGGCAGTTGAACAGCCGGACGCTGTTTGAGTACGGGGCGGCGATGGACAGTGTGCAGTTTTTTGAGCGGCTCAATTACATCAGCCCCTTTGCGCGGTTGAGCTGGGATGGCAAGGCGATGGGAACGGTCAAGGCTGCCTTCTCCAGTGGGTTTCCGCCGGTGGACTTGCTGATTCGCGGACAAGGCGAGGATGCCGATATGCAACGGCAACTTTCGGGACTGGCTTTGTTTCCGAAGATCACCCGGATCAACGGAACGACGCGGGCGCAACGGGTTGAGAATTTTGAGCTGGGCTATACGAAGAAGGTGAAGGTTGGCGAGGTTTTTGCCGCTGGATATCGCGAGGGCGTCTCAAACGCCGGGCTCGCGGTGGTAGGCGCGCCGCGCGACTTACTCGGGACGGAACTGGTGCCGGATCTGGCATCGAACGCCAGTATCTTCAACATTGGCGGCTATTACCGGAATGGTTTTCTTGCCGGGTGGACGCAGTATTTGCCCGGGGATTGGAAGCTGTCGACGGGTTACGGGCTGGGCGGGGTATTGCGCACCGATCAGCGCGTGGTGCAATTAGGGGACAGCGCCGGCACGGAGGCCGAGGCGATCCGCACGGGGATCCATCGCTCCTCGAAGAGTTTTGCCAGCATGAAGCTGAGCGGGGTGTTGCCGCACCTGGGGACAAGGTTGTACGGAAGTTACTTGTGGACAGATTACCGGGCGCTGACGCCGTTTCATACATCGCTCACGGGGCAGGGCTTGGCGGAGGCGGGTATGAATTTGGGGATCAAGCAGCCGATACCCAGCTTTTTGGGTTTGCCTGGGAGATTTGAGATTAATGCCGAGTTCCGCAATATGCTGGCACAGGGGTATGTGCCGGTGACTACGTCGACGGGGCAGACGATGTGGCTGATTCCGACGCCGAAGCAGTTGCGCGGCGGGGTTAGTTTTATTTTCTAGGTTCGCCCCCGACCCTATTTCTCCTTACCGCGGGTAAGATGCCACAGCAAGCCGATGGCCAGCCAGCCGCCGCCGTAGAGTTTTGAGGGCAGCGGTAGATTCCACCAGAGATAGGCGCAGACAAGAAAGCCAAGGGCGGCGGCAAGTCTACCGGGCAGAGTCGTGCCGCGTTTCAGGGCGGCGAGGTTGACACCCATGAAGCCGATGAACGCACCGAAGTTTAAGAGCTCCGCGCCGCTCTGGTACGAGAGGACAAAGCTGCCGATCAGCGACATCGCGCCGATGAGGGCGACGTTGCGGGCCGGGATCTTCGAGGCGGGGTGGACGTAGGAGAAGAAGCCGCGCGGGAGATTGCCCTCGCGGCCCATGCCGAACATCAGGCGGGCCCCGGCGAGGACCCCACCGGATCCGCTGCCGACAGTGGCGAGGATTAGAGTGAGATTTACGATTTGAAAGAACCAGGGCCCGCCGGCGCGTCCGGCAATGTGCACGTATGCGGTGTCGATGTCGGGGAGCTTTTCGCCGTAGGGCCAGACGATTTGGGCGGCGTAGGATTCCAGCGCACTTAGGACGCCAATGATGAGGCAAACCAGGACAGTGCCGCGCAGGATATTGCGGCGGGCGTCGATGACCTCTTCGCCGAGCGTGGAAATGCCGTCGAAGCCGATGTAAGTGAGGACGGCGAGGCTGGTTCCCGTCGATAAGGTTGTGAGTGAAAAAGTGGCCGGGTCGTAGAAGGGCCGCGTGAGGCCGGTGGGGTGGGCCAAGTAGTAGGTGCCCGAGAAATAAAGCATTGCCAGGATGACCAAACCCATGGCGAAGGTAAGGGCTTGGTTGGTGCGGGCGGTGGTTTGGATGTTACGCAGGTTGAGCCATGTGAAAAGAGCGGCGAAGGCGACGCGCCAGATTTCTTCCGGGATGGCGGCGACAAGGTTGGTCATGGCGCGGGCGGACCAGATGACGCAGATGACGGGGTTGAGAATGTAGTCCATCAACATCGACCAGCCGGCGAGGAAGCCGAGAGTGGGGTGAATCTCCTGGCCGACGTAGGTATAGGCGGAGCCGGCCTGTGGGTGGATGGCTGCCATGCGGCCGTAGGAGAGAGCGGTGAGCATCATCCCGAACATGGCGATCAAAATGGCAGTGACGACGTGGCCCTTTGCCGTCTCGTGGACCACGCCAAACAGCGGCATTGGGGCGGTGGGCTGGATCATGACGATGCCCGTAAAGATGAGCGCGGAGAGGGAAAGACTACGGCGGAGTTCTGGCAAGAAACTAGTATCGCGTCATAATTTCGGGAGACCCGTTTTGGGATCGATTTTCGTGTATTTATTGAAGCGGAATTCGCCCATGGGGTTGGCTTCGTGGAAGAGTTTGAGGGCCTCCCAGCTCTTGGTGTAGCCGACGCCGCCTTCGAGGCTCTCAGCGCCTTTGACGGCGACGATCAGGTGTTCGGAATCCCAATCGCCCTTCGGGCTCCAGCCAACCAGCGTTTTTTTACCGAAGAAATCGAAAAGCTCCTGATCGCCCTTGAAGAATCCGGCGGAGCCGGACCGGCCGCCGTGCTGAAAGACGTCGTAGCCGGGAGGGTAACCCACACCCTTGAAGAACTTGTTGAAGTAGCTTTCGAGTTCGGCGGAATCACTGCCGCCGCGGTAGATGCCAACCTGCTGTTGGGGCCCGACTTTGAAGCCGGGAGGACCGAAGTGACCATTGCTGAGACGGCGCTGGATGGAGGCGATGTCGATGTCGCCGATGTAAGCCGCGCCCTTGGAATCGACCAGAACGAAGCTGTCGCCCATGTCGACCAGGTAGTGGTTGAGCATGCGTTCGGCGTCCTCGATCTCGGTCACTTCGAAGTTGTTGACCACTTGATAGATCTTGGGCGGCTTGGGATAAGCGGCACTGATGTTGTCGAGCCAATTGAGCTTGAAGCTAGGGGGAAGGTGCGTCGAGGCAACCGGCCGTAGGCGCTCGATTGTGTTGGCGTGGGTGAGGTCCATCTTGAGGAACCCGACCAGTCCGTTACACGACTTACTTTTCTTGAGTGTCTTCCACTTGATCCACATGGGTTTGGACAGGATGCGCGCCCCGCAGCGCTGGGCCCAGCGGAGCCACTTGACTCGGGCCGGATTACAGGAGCGCGCGACAAAGAAATAGCCAGCGTCGGCCAAGCGCTGAAAAGCCTTAAGCTCTTCGGGTAGCATGCCAACGGATTCGGCCATCTCCGCGCCGAGTTTCTGCACCCAACCGACGTTCTTGAGTTTGGTTGAAGCCCTGACTCCCTGTTCAACGCCTTCGATGATCTTAATGCCGGTGGTGGTGCCTTGTACCTCCGTCTTTAAGCCCGTTTCAGCGGCGTTGCCGCGGCGCAGGGCCTTGACCGAAAGTTTCAGCCAGCGTTCAAGGAAGGTCAGTTCGGTAGTGAGGTACCGGAAGCGCTGGAGGGCTCGGGCATTGTTGGCCGCGTCGGCGGCTTTGCCGATAATCGGGATCAGGGCCAGGAGGTTGAGCGTGCAGCCGAGGTAGTCCCCCATGATGGAGGCTTGACGGGCGGCGGGGAAGTTCATGAGGCCGGTCGGGTCCACCATGGCGGCGATGTCCAAGCCAATGAGGATGCAGACTTCACGGAATTCCTTTTGCATGTCATCCATGCGTTGCTTCACTTCCGCGATGAAGGGGCCGGTGGCGATTGGAGCCCAGGAGCCTTTACCCTGCTGATGTGAGACGCCGAGTTGACGCTCCCAGAATTCGCCCAGGTGGAACTGATTCTCGAAGAATTTGGGGTTACTCGTTACGGACGGCATGAACTTGATGTCGCCCAGTTGGAAAGCCACCATCGAGCCATCCATCGTGCAGAAATCCATCATCGAGAACGACTTTGGGTTGAGGCTATATTTGCCGCGTTGCCAGTTGGGATCGCGACCGAAAACG
>JANXUM010000436.1 GCA_025356215.1 Bryobacter sp.
GACAACATCTTCCGCTTTACGCAAGCCGGCTCTGAAGTCTCCGCGCTGTTGGGCCGCATGCCCAGCGCCGTCGGCTACCAGCCCAACCTCGCCAGCGAGATGGGCGCGCTGCAAGAGCGCATCACCTCCACCAGCAAGGGTTCGATCACCTCCGTGCAGGCCATCTACGTGCCCGCCGACGACTACACCGACCCCGCGCCCGCCACTGCGTTCACGCACTTGGACGCGACGACCAACCTTTCGCGCGACATCGCTTCGCTCGGCATCTACCCGGCCGTCGACCCCCTCGCCTCCACCTCGCGCATTCTCGATCCGCGCATCGTCGGCGAACTGCACTATCAGACCGCGCAGCGCGTAAAGCAAGTCCTCCAACGCTACAAGGACCTTCAGGACATCATCGCCATCCTCGGCATCGACGAGCTAGGCGAAGAGGACAAGCTCAGCGTCACCCGCGCCCGCAAGATCCAACGCTTCTTGTCTCAGCCCTTCTTCGTGGCCCAGCAGTTTACCGGCTTCGAAGGTAAGTACGTGAAGCTCGAAGACACGATCAAGGGCTTCAAAGAGATCTGCGACGGCAAGTATGACGATCTGCCCGAACAGGCCTTCTACATGGTCGGCACCATCGAAGAAGTGCTTGAAAAGGCCGAGAAGCTCAAGAAGGCCTAACCGGTGTCCGCTACCTTTCATCTCGAAATCGCTACCCCCGAGAAGCTCGTCATCTCCAATCCGGTGACCGAGGCACAGATCCCCGGCTCCGAAGGGATGCTCGGTATTCTGCCGGGCCACGCCGCTCTGATCAGCGAGATCGACGCCGGCGCGCTGAGTTACGTCATGGATGGCCAGCGGACAACGCTGGCGGTAACCAAGGGCTGGGTTGAGATTTCGAATGACCGCTGCCGAGTCCTCGTCGATACCTGTGAGAACGCTAGCGAGATTGACGTGGCGCGCGCTGAAGTGGCCCTCAAGCGAGCCAACGAACGCCTGACGTCTCCCAAGCAGGATCTCGACATGGCCCGCGCCCTACTGGCCGCCAAGAAGGCGCAAGCGCGCCTCAGCGTCGCTCGCGGCCAGTAACATCGCCGTCGCCAAATGACGCGCCGCACTCCCATCCAAAGACTGAACCGAGGGAAGACGGTTTCCCTCGACGATCTGGTGAGCGTCGAAGAGCCCCTGCAGGTGATCCTGAACGGTCGGCCCTTCGCCACCTTGATGCGGACTCCCGGGCGGGACCAGGAGCTTGTCGAGGGCTTCCTCTTCAGCGAAGGCATCGTACACGCTCCGGGCGACATCCTCAGCCTTGAGGCAACCCACCACCCGACATCGCAGGAGATCCGCGTGGACTTGGCCCCAGGCCGCCTCGTGCCGGAACTGGACGCGCGAGCCACCTATTTGAGTTCAAGCTGCGGGGTTTGTGGGCGGGCCAGCATCGCGCAATTGCTCGACCGCATCGATCCGGTCAAGCCGACCACTGTTAGTCTTGAATTTCTGATCGCACTCATCCCAGCCTTCGACGCGGCGCAGCGCGACTTCCCCGTCACCGGCGGAGTCCATGCCGCGGCCTTGTTCAGCCGGGGCGGGGAACTGCTCGAATCGGCTGAGGACGTGGGCCGCCACAATGCTCTCGACAAACTGGTGGGCGCGGCCTTTCGCGCCGGGCGATTGCCGCTGAGCGATCAAGTGCTGGTGATGTCCTCGCGGGCAAGCTTTGACATCGTTCAAAAGGCCGCCGTGGCCGGGGTCCCCGTGGTCGCGACGATGGGCGCGGCCTCGTCTTTGGCTGTCGATCTGGCGCGGGCTTGCGGCATTGCCTTGCACTCATTCCTGCGACCCGGTTCGGTTGTCAGTTTCGTCCCCTAGTACGGTAGCATTTCAACTATGCGCATCGCTGCACTGTTGAGTCTATTGATCGCGGCAACCTTTGCCGCCGCCGGGCCTGTGCCGTCCTTCCGAAGCTTGTTCAACGGCAAGAACTTGAGGGGCTGGGTAAACGTGAATACAGATCCCGGTACCTGGAACGTCAAGAAGGGTCTGTTGGTCTGCAGCGGCCATCCGATCGGCGTCATGCGCAGCGAGAAGGAGTATGAGAACTTCGTTCTGCACATCGAATGGATGCACATGGAGGCGGGTGGGAATTCGGGCGTCTTCATTTGGAGCAAGGCGCAACCCAATGAAAAGACCCGCCTGCCGGATGGAGTAGAAGTGCAGATGCTGGAGTTGGACTGGCCGGAGCTAAACAAGAAGAACGGGGTGACTCCGCCTGTGGCCTACGTGCACGGAGAGCTGTTTGGCGTGGGC
>JANXUM010000441.1 GCA_025356215.1 Bryobacter sp.
GGCCCGCGCCACCGCCATCGGAAAAGACCTCGACGAAAGCAAAGCCAAAGTTGCTGAAGCCAACGCCCGCGTTGCGCAACTGACCTCCAAGCTCGGTAACTTCGAGGGCGAAATCAAGGAAGTCCGCGCACGTGTTCTCAGCGAGCGCGAAATCGAAGCCAAACGCATCGCCGCCCAAACCCAGGATCTTCTCGCCAAACTAAACTCCCAGCGCGAGACCGAAATCTCCAACGCCACCCAAGTGGCCCAGGCGCAGTTGCGCAGCTTTACCGCCGCCAAGGCCATTGAACTGGCCGAGGCCCGCCTGAGTTCGCAACAAAGTCCCGGACTCGTGCAAGCCTTCATCTCCGACCTCAAGAACCGGGAGCTCCGCTAGTCCATGTCTGAAGCACTTGCCGGTCGCTACGCCAGCGCCTTCGTCGATATTCTGTTTGAGCCCAACTCGCCACTCTCCCCTGAACAGGCGCTCGTTGAGATCCGCTCATTCGATTCGATGGTCGCCTCCGCTCCCGACCTCAAACACATTCTCAATTCCCCCGCCGTCTCGCGGCAGCGCAAGCGCGCCGTCGTCGCGCAGATTGCCAATCAGGCCGGTCTTAGCACGACGCTGCGCAACCTCATCTACGTCGTCATCGATCGCGGCCGCACCTCGCTGCTGCCCGCCCTGCGCGAGCGCGTTGAAGAATTCATTGACCTCCGTCGCGGCATCGCCCGCGCTCACGTGTTGACGGCTTCGCCTTTGAACGACGGCGACAAGGCCTCAATCGCCGCCGAACTCTCTCGCGTCAGCGGCAAACAGGTTCAGTGTGACTTTCAGTTGGATTCGACCTTGCTGGGCGGCGTTCTCGCCCGCATCGGCTCGACAGTTTACGACGGCTCCGTCCGCGGCAAGCTTGCCGCGTTGAAGAGCCGGCTCACGGCATAATTAACAGGAAACGATAAAGAACTATGGCTCAAATCCGGGCAGACGAAATTTCGCGAGTACTGCGTCAGGAAATCGAAAACTACGACACGGCCGTTAACGTTGACGAGGTCGGATCGGTCATCAGCGTTGGCGACGGCATCGCCCGCATCTACGGCCTCGAAAAGGTCATGGCCGGCGAACTGGTGGACTTCCCCGGCGCGGCCGTCTCCGGCCTCGCGCTCAACCTCGAAGAAGACCAGGTCGGCGTCGTCATCCTTGGCGAATCCACCGGTATCAAAGAAGGCGATGAAGTCCGTCGCACCGGTCGCATCATGTCCGTGCCCGTCGGCAAGGCCATGGTTGGCCGCGTCGTCAACGCCCTCGGCCAGCCCATCGACGGCAAGGGTCCCATCGCCACAACATCTTTCAACGCCATTGAGCGTTTGGCTCCCGGCGTCGTCGACCGCCAACCCGTCAAGCGTCCCATGCAGACGGGCATCAAGAGCATCGACGCCATGATCCCGATCGGCCGCGGTCAGCGCGAGCTAATCATCGGCGACCGTCAAACCGGCAAGACCGCCATCGCCATCGACGCCATCATCAATCAAAAGGGCGGCGACATGATTTGCGTCTATGTCGCCATCGGACAGAAGCGTTCGACCGTTGCTCAGGTCGTCAAAACGCTTGAGGAGAACGGCGCGATGGAATACACCATCGTCGTCGCCGCCACCGCCTCCGACCCCGCCCCGATGCAATACCTCGCACCCTTCTCCGGCTGTGCCATCGGAGAGTTCTTCCGTGACAACGGCGGCCACGCGCTGCTGATTTACGACGATCTTTCCAAGCACGCCGCCGCCTACCGCGAAATCTCCTTGCTCCTTCGCCGTCCCCCCGGTCGCGAAGCTTACCCTGGCGACGTCTTCTACTTGCACTCGCGCCTTCTGGAGCGCGCCGCCATGCTCAGCGCCAAGCTGGGTGGCGGTAGCCTAACAGCGTTGCCCTTCATCGAAACTCAAGCTGGCGACGTCTCGGCCTACATTCCCACCAACGTCATCTCGATCACCGACGGACAGATCTTCCTCGAGAGCGATCTGTTCAATTCCAACATCCGCCCTGCCGTCAACGTCGGCATCTCGGTGTCCCGCGTCGGTGGAAGCGCACAAATCAAAGCCATGCGTCAGGTCTCCGGTTCGCTTCGCTTGGACCTCGCACAGTATCGCGCCTTGGCCGCCTTCGCCCAGTTCGGCTCGGACCTCGACAAGGCATCGCAACAGCAGTTAACCCGTGGCAGCCGCCTCGTCGAACTGCTCAAGCAGCCCCAGTACCAGCCCCTTCCGGTCGAAAAACAGGTCCTGATCGTTTATGCCGGCACTAGCGGCGTCCTCGACGATCTGCCGCTCGACAAGATCCGCGCCTTCGAAGTGGAGCTGTTCCGCTTTGTCGAAAACGCCCACCCTTCCATCCTTACCGACATTAAGGAAAAGAAGGAAATGACCGACGACCTGAAGAAGGCAACCAACGCGGCGCTGAAGGAATTCAAAGACCGTTTCGTTGCCGAACACGTAAAGAAATAAATGCCCAGCCTGATTGACTTACGCCGCCGGATCCGGTCGGTCAAGAACACGCAGCAGATCACCAAGGCCATGAAGATGGTGGCCGCGGCTAAGCTCCGTCGCGCTCAAGAGCGCGTGATGGCGGCCCGTCCGTATTCTGAAATTTACGCGCGCATGCTGGCCGATGTTGCCGGTGCCGTCTCCGCCGCTGGCAGTGAAGTCAGTCACCCCTTGCTTGCGACTCGCGAGGAAAAGCGCATTCTCCTCATCCTCGTCACCAGTGATCGTGGCTTGGCCGGAGCTTTCAATTCGAACCTCACCAAGGCCGCCGAGCTGTTCATCAAAGAACACAAAAGTGCCGAAATTCTGATCGAGGCTGTCGGTCGCAAGGGGCGAGACTTTTTTCACCGCCGCGAGATGAAATTCACCGGCGAACATGTTGGCATTGTTGAGAAGGCCCGCTTCGCCGACGCCGCCGGTATCGCTAAGACCGCCGCCACCGCTTTTGCAGAAGAGCGCGTCGACTCGGTTTACTTGATCTACAACGAGTTCAAAAGCGTCATGACGCAGCAGTTGACCGTCACGAAGATGCTGCCGATTGCCGTCGTGGGTAGCGAAGAACCGAAAGACTACATCTTCGAGCAGCCTCCCGCGCAGCTACTCGGAACCCTGTTACCCAAGTACGTGGAGACGGGCGTCTACCGCGCCATGTTGGAAAGCGCCGCCTCTGAGCACGCCGCCCGTATGACCGCGATGGAAGCCGCCACCACCAATGCGGCCGACGTCATCGAAGGCCTGACGCTGTATCTCAATCGGGTACGCCAGGCGAGCATCACCAAAGAAATTATTGAAATCGTCAGCGGCGCCGCCGCTTTGGATTAAATCGGAGCTATCGAATCAATGTCCACCACCGCTGAAGCCGTCGTCGGCAAAATCATCCAGGTCGCCGGACCTGCCGTTGATATTCAATTTCCTGAAGCGCAGATCCCGCTCATCTACACCGCCATCCGTATTACCTCGGAAGGCTACAACACGCCCGCCCCCATCGACATCATTGCCGAAGTGGCGCAGCACATCGGCGAGGGCCGCGTTCGCTGCATCGCGCTCCAACCCACCGAGGGCTTGGTCCGTGGCATGATGGCGATCTCACTCGGCAAGCCGGTCATGGTGCCGGTCGGACGCGAAGTATTGGGCCGTGTGCTCAACGTCATCGGCGAGCC
>JANXUM010000455.1 GCA_025356215.1 Bryobacter sp.
GGTGGGCGATTCGGGGAACGGTGTTGGCTGCGCCGGGGCCGGATCGGCTGCAGGAACTGGAAAACCGTGTTGCGGAATTGACGCGGAGGGTGTGGCAGTTGGAACACGGGGCGGCCGGACCAGTTGAGTTTCAGTCGCGAAGTGAGCCTGAGCAACCGGAGCCGAAACTAGTACCACCGCCAATGCCAGTTCCAGAACCGGTACTGGCGCCGCCGCTCCAAGCAGCAAACGACGCGGAGCCTCTGCTGGTGCCGGCACCAGTGAATTGGGAAGCGCGCCTGGGCGAAAATTGGCTGCTCAAGATCGGTGCGCTGCTGTTGGTAATTGGCGTCGCACTGTTGCCCACCTACTCGTTCGGCTTACTGGGACCCGTGGGAAGGACGGCGATGGCGGTCGCGTTGAGCTCGATTTTCCTCACGGCGGGCATCTTCGTCGAGGGGCGTTGGGAAGCTTTCCGGCGCTGGGCCTGGGGATTCATTGGCGTGGGCTGGGCCGGACTGTATTTTACGGCTTTCGCGGCGCATTCGATTGAGGCGACGCGAGTGATCGATTCGCCATCCGTTGCATTGGTGGTGATGTTGGCGGTAGCCGTGCTGATGGTGCTGCACTCACTGCGCTACCAGGATGAGCGCGTGACGGGTTTCACCTTCTTTCTCGCCTATGTGTCGTTTCTGCTGTACCGGGATCAGCCGATCGTTTTGCCCGCAATGGGCTTATTGGCGGCGGGTGCGCTAGTTGTAAGTTGGGCACACGGTTGGCGCTGGATGGTGATCGGCGACTTAGTGCTGACTTACACGGCTTATACCTTCTTGCCGGGTCACGCGGGAGTGATTGCCGGCTTTGGAGATCCACTGCTCTGGCTGTTGTGGGCGATGTTTGAGGCCTATGACTTGTTTGCGCTCAAGCGTGGGCGCGGCGTTCCTTTCACGTTGCACTTGAACGCGATGGGCTTTGTGGCGGCGTCGATCCTGGCCGAGGCGCAGCCGGAGTGGCACTATGGATGGTTTCTGACTTGGGCGACGGGCGCGTTTGCGGTCTCATCGCTGCTTCGCTGGTGGATCGCGCCCACCGGTGAGGAGGATCCACTCGAGAACGAGGTCATGAGTAGCGGGCCTGCCGCATCGCTGATCGCGATGAGCTTGGCGTTGACCGGCGCGATTTTCATCCGCTTCGATGGCTTGGCGCAAAGCTTTGCTTTGCTGCTGGAAGGCGAATTCTTATTCCTGCTGGGTGTGCGGTCGCGGCAGCACGTGTTGCGATGGCTGGGGGCCGGGGCGTTGGGGCTGTTTGCCGCAAAGCTCTTGTTCCAGGATTCATCCGCTTCCTACGGAACCCGGATCGCGTGGGCGAATCTGAAGGCGTGGGTGCCGCTGGGGGTGCTTGGCTTCGTCGCGTTGCTCGGCAATCGAATCCTGCTTGGCGGCGGATCGGGGCTGGGCAAAGCGTTTGGAGTGGCTGGCAGTCTGCTGTTCGGCTGGCTGGTGGACGCGCTGCTCCCTCGCGAGTGGCGGGCGGTGGTTTACGGTGCGACGGCGCTTATCGCTGCGGAGTTTGGGCCGGCGGATTTCCGCTACCAAGCCCTGGCTTCCGCCTACGCCGCACTCTTGTTTTTCGCGGCGTTCACGCTGTCCTCTTCAATCGCCATCCCGGTGGGCATTGGCTTGGCGATGGTCCATTGGTGGCTTGCGCGCCGAGGCACGTGGACGATGGCGGGGTTGACTTCGGCGGCCGCGCTTATGCTGGTGCTGATCTTCGATAAAGCGCCGGACGCCTGGCAAGTGCTCCTCATGATTGTGTTGGCCGCTTCGCTATTGACGGTGCCGCAACTGGGGATGCGGCTTCAAGGCTTCGCCATCCTTTGGTTTTCGACGGTTTACTATGCGTTCCACGATCTCGATCGCGCGCGAATTATCCTGGGCATGATTCCGGTCCGTTTGGCTGCCGGACTGCCGCTCATCGGGGTGCACTGGCTGGTTGGCGAGCACGCCGAGGAATTCCCTCGCGTTTTGAAGGCTAGCCAGATCGCCACCATCGTCCTGATCGCGATGGTGATCTCGATGCAGTTTCAACGCGAATGGATTTCGATTGGCTGGGGCGCGGCCGGCGCGGTCATGCTTGGCATTGGCTTCTTCAGCGAGCGGCGTTGGATGCGCCTGGGCGGGCTGGCGCTGTTCGGCCTCGGAATCCTGAAGCTTTTCGTTTATGACCTAAGCAGCCTCACGGGCCTGGCCCGCATCCTCAGTTTCATCGTGCTGGGTCTGCTGTTGATGGCGGCCAGTTGGGCCTACACTCGCTTTAAGCGGGTTCTGTAAAAACGCGGTCGAAGATCTTGCCGACGTTCTGGAGTTGGCGCTGCGGCGAGAAGGTTTCGTCGAGTTGCTTGCCGTTGAGGTACTTTGCCACTTCGGCGTCGGCGCGCACGGCGTCGCGGAAATCCGTACCCGCCTCCCAGCAAGCCATCGCGTGAGTCTGCGCCAGCTTGTATGCCGTCTCGCGCAACATCCCGGCTTCGGCCAAATCGAGCAGCAACTGACCGCTGAAGACGATGCCGAGCGTCGCGTTGAAATTGGCCAGCATGCGTTCTTCATTCACGCGCAGGCCGTTCACCAGCCACGCCGTCTTGGCCAGCAAGTAGTCCGTCAAGATGGTCGAGTCGGGGAGGATGACGCGCTCAACCGAACTGTGCGAGATGTCCCGCTCGTGCCATAGCGCGATGTTCTCAAAGGCCGCGTTCAGGTTGCCGCGCACCACGCGCGCCAAGCCGCAGATCTGCTCGCAAACGATGGGGTTCTTCTTGTGCGGCATCGCGCTGCTGCCCTTTTGCCCTGGGGCAAAAGGCTCTTCGGCTTCGCGAACTTCGGTGCGTTGGAGATGACGCACTTCCAGCGCGATCTTCTCCAGCGTGGCGCAGATCAGCGCCAGCACGCTGATGTAGTTGGCGTGCAAATCGCGGGAGAGCACCTGGCTCGATACCGGCGCCGCGCGCAGGCCAAGCCGGGCGCAGATCATCTCTTCGCTTTGGGGCGTCAGGTGGGCGAAGGCACCCACCGCCCCGGAGGTTTTGCCGACACGGATGTCGTCTGCGGCGCGCTCAAAGCGTTGCGCGTTTCGGCGCAGTTCGTCGTAGAAATTGGCCAGCTTCAACCCGAAGGTGATCGGCTCGGCGTGGACGCCGTGGGTGCGCCCGATCTGGATCGTGCGCTGATGTTCGAAGGCGCGCTTTTTCAAGGCTTCGAGCACGGTTTTGAGGCCCTCGGCGATGATCGCGCTTGCCTGATCAATCTGCAGTGCCTGGGCCGTATCGACAACGTCGTTGGAGGTGAGGCCGTAGTGGAACCAGCGCGAGTGCTCGGCTTGGCCACGCTCCTTCATGCGCTCGGCCACGGCTGTCGTGAAGGCGATGACGTCGTGTTTGACTTCGCGTTCAATCTCACCGATGCGCGCTGTGTCAAAGCCCGCATTGGCGCGCAGGGCGGCGGCGGCGTCTGCCGGCACCAGGCCGAGTTCAGCGAGAGCTTCGCTGGCGGCAAGCTCGACGGCGAGCCAGGATTGGTACTTGTTCTGTTCCGACCAGATGGCGCCCATCGCGGGGCGTGTGTAACGTTCGATCATAAATTCCTAATTAAAGTTCAAAGCAGTCCGAGGCGATGCGCGGCTCGGCAACGCTGAGTTCGATATCGACCAGGCCGCGGCGGTCGATCGCTTGCGATGCGACCATGTGCGCGAGGGCCGGCATGTTGTTCTGCTCGCTCAAATGGCCGAGGACAAGCCGACGGGTGCGCGCCGTGATGTCGTCGAGGATGAACTGGCTGACGACGTCGTTGGAGATGTGGCCGCGGCGCGACATGACGCGCTGCTTTAGGCTCCAAGGGTAAGGTCCGACTTTCAACATCTCGAGATCATGGTTGGATTCGAGCAGAAGCAGGTCGCAATCCTGAAGGTGAAATCGAATGGAATCGGGCATGTAGCCCAGGTCCGTGCAGATGCCCACCTTGCGGCCTGATGAGTAGAAGACGAAGCCCACGGGGTCAACGGCGTCGTGGGGAAGGCTGAAGGACTGAACCGAGAAGCTGCCAATGTCGATCGAGGCCCCGGCCTGAAAAGGGTGGAAGAATTCCTTCTCGGTGCCAGCCTCCAGCGAGTCCGCGGTAGCCTGCGTCAGATAGATGGGCTTCTTGAGTTTCTTGGCGATGGCGGGCAGGCCGGCGATGTGGTCGCAGTGTTCGTGAGTGATCAGGATGGC
>JANXUM010000488.1 GCA_025356215.1 Bryobacter sp.
GCCCGCCGCTTTGGCGACGTTGTGCGCGTCAAGGTGAACCAAGGGATGCCCGATCGCATCTTGGAGATCCTCGTTTCCAACTTCGAAGCCGATTGGAAGGACGTCTATCGTGTGCAGGACCCAATCTCGCTGGTCCGCCTCAAACATCTGACGCAAGTCGACCGGCGGGACCTTCGCGATCGCGGCTTTGTCCCCCGCATTCCCGCTTCCCTCGATTCCAAACTCACCGACGACGCCGATATTTTCAGCGTCATCCGCCGCAATGACGTCCTCTTGCATCATCCCTTCGATTCTTTCGATCCCGTCGTCGACTTCTTGCGCAAGGCCGCGCGCGACCCCGACGTGCTTGCCATCAAGATGACGCTCTACCGCACCGGCCGCAATTCTCCGGTCGTCGATTGCCTGCTTGAGGCCAATCAGAACGGCAAGCAAGTGGCGGTCCTGGTTGAGTTGAAAGCCCGCTTTGACGAGGAGTCCAACATCGAGTGGGCGCGCCGTCTGGAAGCCCAGGGTGTCCATGTCGTCTACGGTCTGGTTGGCTTGAAGATCCATTGCAAAGTGGCTTTGGTGGTGCGCAAAGAGGGCGACAAAATCCGCCGCTACACGCACTTCGGCACCGGCAATTACAACAACGTCACGGCCGGCCTCTATACTGACCTCAGTCTGATGTCCGCCGACGACCAACTCGGCGCCGACGCAACGGACCTGTTCAATCACCTCACCGGCTACTCCGCCAAGAAGAGCTATCGCAAGCTGCTGGTGGCCCCGGTGGATTTATTGGAACGCATGAAGGCGCTCATCCGCCGCGAGATCGCTCACCAGGAGGAGGGCCGCGGGGGGCACATCATTTTCAAGATGAACGCGCTGGCCCATAAAGACATCATTGCTCTGTTGTATGAAGCTTCCCAAGCTGGCGTGAAGATCGAGTTGATCATTCGCGGGCCTTGCTCCTTGCGCCCGGGTGTCAAGGGAGTCAGTGAGACGATCACGGTGCGTTCGGTCGTTGGCCGTTTCCTTGAACATTCCCGGATCTACTTCTTCGGCAACGGAGGAGACCACGAGTTGTATCTCGGCAGCGCCGATATGATGCCGAGAAACCTGCATAAGCGCGTCGAGACCTTGTTCCCGATCGAAGACCGGCGGCTGGCCGCATACATTCGCGACGAGATTCTCGAGACCTATCTCACGGATCAAGCCAAGGTGCGCATCATGCAGAGCGACGGCACCTATTCCCGAAGTCCCAAGCGCGACGACCCGGCCGCCGTAAACGCGCAGGCCCGCTTTCTGGCGCGCTAGATCATGACCGCGCCGAGCATAAATCGCCCCTGGGCTTGCAGCCGCCTCGACTTTTCCTTACGGCCGCCAATCCGGCCTCGATACAATGGAGCGAGTAGGCCTGGGTGGCGAAATCGGCAGACGCAACGGACTTAAAATAATCTGCGCCTACCAATCGGTCGTCGTGCCTGAGCCCCAAAAACATGTTGATATCTCTCATTTTAATGGATTTATCAGTGATTTTGGCCCAACAGCGAATCCGAGCAGATACCAGCCCCGGAAACCAAAATGTCCCCCCAGTTTTCACCACAGCACCCTGCGGTAGGATAGCCCGTAGGAATGGCTAACCTCGAAATCCCTCAGTTCTTCAAAGACAGTGTTTCGAGGATGATGTATCCGGTGGAGGAAGGAAGCCACGAGTCGATTCCAGCCCTTCCGATCATCGCCCAACAGCGACTCATGATGGGGCTTCTTGCCGTGTCCAGCACGCTTGCCAGTACACCCAAGGAACCGTCGGATTTGACCGAAGCGTTTGAGGCGGCGTACTCACTTTTCGCATCGAGTTTCGTTGAGAACGGTGCAACACTCACGCCGGGACTGCTGGAGCTTGACATCCCGAACATGGTCTTCAATTTTGCACTCCACGAAGACTGGTTCACTTCGGTACGCTTGCACGGCGACAAGTCGGAGGGCTACGAACTCCTTGGACCCCGAAGGTATCCAATTGGCCGC
>JANXUM010000508.1 GCA_025356215.1 Bryobacter sp.
ATTGCCGCTTCGCTCCGTCAATGACATGCGCGCAGTAATTGCAGTAGCGGAATTCCAGTTACTCGGTATATATAGCGGCCACATCAACACTGGCGTCCCGGTGTTCCCGTAGTTACCGTTAGTCGGGAACACACTCTGAGCCGCCGTCATACCTGATGCGTATGCGGCATAAAACTGGCTACTATTCCCGTCCTGCAGGCCAACAGACAACTGAAACACCTGCTTTGTCGCACCACCTCCACCACCGCTCGCCGGAAACACCCAACCACCCGCCCCAGCATTCAGCGCCGTATTGTACGTCAACAAATAACTAAGACCCGCCGTACAAGTCGCCGCCGTGGTGCCATCGGATGCGTAAAGATTCTTGGCCCCCAAGCCGCTGTCATTGAGCGTCGGTGAACCAGAACAAGTCACATCGGGTCGAAACGGGATCTGCATCGCGTTAGTGTACGCGATCAGTGGCCTCCCCGTCGCCGCCCCCGGCCCCGTCACTGTGTTGGGGTTGCAAGTGTAGGTAGTGCCGCTCCCCGACGCCGGAATGCAAGCGTTGTCGATCCCGCTCGCCGCGATGTCGCGGCTGGCCGTAACAGTGCCGTCAGCAGAGATCACGGTGCCTGTGACGTTTACACCGCTGGCACCCGTATAAGCCCCACCGCCCGAAGGCGTCGCCCAAGTACCATCCCCTCGGCAATACGTCGTGGCGTCTGCCGTTCCTGAGGCGCACAAACGCGCGGCGTTGAACTGCCCAGAGGTCACCTTCGCGGCGTCCAAGCTAGGGATATCCGCCGCGACCAACGCCCGGAACGTAGGAGCTACTGCGCCCCCCGACGTTGGCCCAGAGAGGATGAGATTCGGCGATTGCGTTGCCAGCGTCGCCGTCAATGTCCCCACGCCTGTCACCGGCGATCCCGACACGCTGAACAACGCGGGGAGCGCCAGCCCGACGCTGGTAACGGTGCCAGATCCTGAAGGCGTGAAGCAGCCTTCTGCCGCTCCGCTTGCGTCCACTCCCGTCGCTGCTTGCCCCGCCGAACAATTGGCCCCATTCGCCGCTAGCGCCGTGGCGGTCGCGGCGTTGCCTGACGTATTTGCGGTCAACGTGCCGGGCAGATACGCGTTAGTCAGGGAGACGCAGACCACGCCGCCTGTCGTGGTGGCGATCGCCACCTGGTTCGCGCTGCACGCTTGGGCCAGCGCCAAGGCCGGGACGCCGGTGAGCTTGGCGTACCCCAGCGCCGTGATCCAGGCGGGGTTGCTGTAGCTTCCGGTCTGATCGACAGAATTGGTCACCTGCGCGGCGGTGTAGTCCCCAGAGGCCGCGACGACGGCCCCGGCGCGGCCAAAGACTGATGAAATGGGGCCGCCGCCGGTGCCCGCACCGCAATAGAAGCGCCGCGTTGTGCCGTTAAAAAGCACCGCGTTGCCGTCCGCGCAGGTGATTGATCCCTTGGTGAGTTTTGAGAGCGGCACCGGGCCGACCAATTGCGCTTGAGCGCAAATAGCAATGGCCGCAAGCGCGGCCAGCTTAAACAATTTCATGATGAGGTTCCTATTCTGTTTTTCGTCGCGGCCAGAACCGCTCTAACATCAGCCCAATTAGCCCGATGACAATGGAGTTTGATAACCATTCGATTTTGTCGAGCTTATATTCAATTAACGCCATGCGCTCCGGGATCTTCCCGGCCTCGATCTTCTCGACGGACCTCTTGAGTTGCGCAATGTCGCCCAGGTTGCCCTGGACTTGCAGTGAGAGCGCCGCCCAGCTAGGGTCTATTGGCTGGAGCCCCTGAGCGCTCGCGCGCGGGCCAATGACGCCTGCCAATACCAACGTCAAGGCAACCGCGGCCATCGCCAGCAAGGCACGCCTGAGCGAGTTAGCCATGTACCCGGCTTCTGTCGTCATAGCGCGCGGTAACTCCCCTTGATTTGGCTGAAGCGCCAAAAGAGCGGCAAGTGGCAGAGTTGATAAGGCGTCGGGGAAAACTCTTTCACGACATCCAGCCCGCAATTCCGCAGTGCCGCCATACACAGGCGGGAACAGAAGAACGCCTTAGTGTAGGTCGATTCAGGCAGCAACTTGATTAGTTGATCCAACCCCGCATAGACCGCGCCGATGACGTCGTATCGCTTACCCTCTTGGTCTAGCAGCCATGCTTCGAGCTTTGCCGTGTCGAGACCCGCCCGCACGTCCGGCGATAAGTGCCCGATCCATACCGCGCCGTCGAACGCGGCCGCGTCGGC
>JANXUM010000568.1 GCA_025356215.1 Bryobacter sp.
CACCGGTGGCGCGCTGGATGGCACCGCCGGGGAATGGATCGCTCAGCGTAGCCGGACCGGGGCTCAGGTAATTGTTTCCGGTTACGGTCATCGTTGTCTGCTGGCTAAAGCCTTGCTGGTTAATCAGAGGGTTGGAAGAGTAATTCCCATTCTGTGCAAGGTAGGCGAGCGTGATGGGTGCGACGAACATACCAATGCCGCCGCGGATCACGGTACGCGCTCCGAGTTTGGCGGGGGACCAGGCAAAGCCGAAGCGTGGGCTGGCAAGATGGGAGGTATTTCGATAAACCGAATTGCCTCCGTTGCCCGGATAGGTGAGCCCGCCGTTTACCCGAAACTGGTCAGCCGGAAGTTGCGCTATCGGGGCCTTGGCGTAATTGGCGATGGCCTGGGGCGCGATCGGGCTGGCTGAGTTAAAAGCGAAGCCCGTCACGGTGCGTCCCCACTTCTCGTGATACGGGCCGTCATGATCGAAGCGTACGCCGATGTTGAAGGTTAGGTTGCGGCGAACGCGCCAGTCGTCTTGCAGGAAACCTGAGGTGAAGTAGGAGTACCACGAGCCATAGGTGTTGACGTCATAGAAGCCCTGGTAGGGGAGCCCTAGAAGAAACGATGCAATGTCCTGACCCATCGCCACGGTGGCGCTGGACGAACTGGACGCTCGCACCCAACTATTGCCTCCGAAATTATAAGATCCCGACGCGGCCGAGTAAGTGATCGTACTCAAACGGTATTGCCGGATGTCGGCCCCTGCCTTGATGACGTGATTGCCTATGACTCGTGTGTAAGTGCCAAAGGCCTGCAGGGATTGGGAAGGACGATTTGCCGCGCCCGTGCTGCCCAGCGAGCCAACATTCGTGCTGGTGCTGAAGTATGTGTAGGGCAGGGAAAGACGCTGCGAATTGGCGGCAATGTAGCCCGGGAAGCCATAATCCGACGGGTTCACGCCAGCGCTGGGTTCTGTGCTGGCCTCGTACATGAACGTGTAATTTAGCCTGAGATTGAATAGGTTCTTGGCGTTTGCCATGAAGACATGGTCAAGGCTGGCACCCCAGTTCTCGCGCGAGGTGCCTGTACCGGAGGCAATGTTTTGGAAGTAGTTGTTTTTTGATGCCTCAAGCGCGTTGTGGCGCACGTCGAAGAAGGTGCGATGACGCTCGCTGATGTTGTAGTCGAGCCGTCCAAGCTGATTGTTGAAGGCGTTGCGGCTGGTGGCATTGTTGCCGTAATTGTTATAGCCGTCGGGCCGAGAAGTCGGGTTGAGTCCGGTTACGTTTGGTTCGGGATAGAACTGAAGGTACTTGACGGCAATCGGATTGAAAAGCCGGGAGGGGATCTGGTTGTTTGGGAAGGGCTGGCGGGTGATGACTCCACCGGAGGTGCTCACGCCCGTGTAAGGATCGTACAACTGGGATTGAGCCCCGTTGGCTTGCAGCACCTGCGTGAAGTCGCCGCGTTTCTCGGCGGCGGTCGGCACGCTCAGAAAGTTGTTGTTGGGCTGCGAGTTCTTGTTGTTCTCCCAGGCAAAAAACCAGAACAATTTGTTGCGCCCGTCGAAGACCTTGGGAAGGAATACGGGTCCGCCAGCGGTGAGCCCGTATTGGTTGAAATGAGTTGAAGGGTTGCCAAGACCGTTGCGGTTATTGAAGAAGTTATTCGCGGTCAAGTTGGAGGGCTGAGTGAACTCATAAAGCGAACCGCGCAATTTGTTGGTGCCGCTCTTCAGAATCTGATTGATCGTGCCGCCGCCAGTACGCCCAAAGGCGGTGTCGGTGTCGAATGCCTTTACGCGAACCTCCTGCACCGCGTCCTGCGGCGGGCTGTAGGCAGAGCGCATGTCCCAAGTGGTGTTGGGCGCGCCGTCCAGCAAGATCTCGCTCGACTGCGTCGCCGTGCCGCCGATTGAAAAGCTATTCGCCGAATCGTAAGGCTGCTGCACGGTGGAAGCGCTGTTGAAGGGCGTCGGCATTACGCCGAGGGCCAACTGCGCCAGTTGCAGCGGCGCGCGGCCATTCATCGGAAGATCTTCCACCTCCTTCGTCGTGACCGTTTGCCCCAGGGAGGCGTTCTCGCTATTGATCAGTGGAGCGTCGGCGGTCACTTCCACTGTCTGAGCCAGGTCCCCGACCTCAAGCCGCAGATCGATCAGCGGCGAGTCGCCAGCGCCCACGTGGATGCCCTTGCGAACCGCTTCCTTGAAACCCGGAACCCTTACGGTGATGTCATAGTCGCCAGGGAGTAGGAAGGAGGCCGTATACTGACCGCTGCTCTCGGACACCAATTGCTGGCGCGCACCCGTTTGCGCTTCGCGAACAGTTAGCTTGGCACCGGCAATGGGAGCGCCAGCGGAATCGGTCACCGTGCCGCGAATGGTGGCCCGGAACTCCTGTCCGTAAACGATGGCGGCGGCTATCAGGAAAAGGGCGAAACGACTGAGTTGCATAGGCGGCGATGGTATGATGACACATTTGCAACGTTAAATGAACGTTAGTTATCGGGTGCTCTACGCCAGTAATTGATAAAATCCCGAACAGAGTGCTGGAGACAACTAAAGAGACGATCCGTTCGCAACTGGATAAGATCCTGGAGAGCACTCAGTTCCGCACGAGTAAGCGATGCCAATCGATGTTGAGATTTGTGGTCGAGGCGACCTTGGCCAATGCCCCCGAGACAATTCGCGAGCGAAACATCGGGATGGAGGTGTTTCAGCGGGAGCCGGGCTACGACACGAACCAGGATTCGATCGTGCGGACGACAGCGGTTGAAGTACGCAAGCGCTTAGCGCAATACTACCTTGAGCCCAGCCACCAGGGCGAGCTCAGGTTTGAGATCCCGGCGGGGAGCTACGCACCCGAATTCCGGCTACCGATAGAAGAAGCCCAGCCCCTTCGACAACGCCTGAGATGGCTGCCGGCTTTACTGGGTTGTGTGGCGCTGGCGATCGGGGCTTACCTTTACGCCTCGCGGCAGAACGAGTTGGACCGCTTCTGGCAACCATTGGTGGACGACCCGGGGGACCCGGTGATCTGCATCGAGCAACCGCAGCGAATCTACCGCTTTACGGGTCCGCGCGTTGACGAGTTGAACGAGAAGATGTTGGGCGATCAGAAGTCGGACGGCGCGATAGCGATGAACGAACTGAGGCCAACGGGCGAGCAATATTTCAGCTACGGCGACTTGATGGCCTCGACGCGCCTGGTGGACCTGTTAGCGCGCAAAGGCAAGAGCCCGCAACTTCTGGGAGACAGGCTCACCGAGTATCACAATCTACGGGGGCGGCCGACTGTCTTACTTGGTCAGTTCTACAACAAATGGACGACAGGACTTACAAAAGACTTGCGCTATTACCTGGACAAGAATCAGGCGGCCCACAGTTACGAAGTGAAGGACCGGACGCAAGGCGGCAAAGTGATTGCGGCGGTGAGCCGAACGGAGCGGCCGGAAGACTTCGCCATCGTTAGCCGCGTCTTCGACGTATCAACCGAGAAGACTGTGATTGCGATTGCGGCAACAACTTTTTATGGCACGATCGCTGGCGCGGACTTTATTTCCAATCGCGAATACATTCGCGACGCGCTGCGCGATGCTCCTGCCGATTGGTGGAAGCGGAACTTGCAGGTGGTGTTGCGGGCACCGATGGTGAATGGATCGCCGGGGCCACCTCGGGTCATTGCCCGACACATTTGGTAGTTTCGCCATTGCCGCCTAACTGCATCGATAGTATGATGAGCGGCATGGCAGCGAAATACGAACTCAAGAAGACCAAGAGCGGCTTCAACTTCAACCTTAAAGCACCCAACGGCAAGTACATCTTGACCAGCGAGGTCTATGTGGAGAAGAGGAGCGCGCTCAAGGGCATTGAGAGCGTCCAAAAGAACTCAGCCGGCGAGCGCCAATACGAAGTGCGTAAGTCAAAAAAGGAAGAGCCTTATTTTGTCCTGATCGCCAAGAACGGCGAGATCATCGGTAAGAGCGAGATGTACAAGACGATGAAGGGATGCCGCAACGGAATTGCGTCTTGTATCAAGTTCGGCCCGGGAGCGCGGTTGGAAGATTTGGCTATTCAAGAGTAAGTTCATATCTGCGCGGGAGGGGCTGGGCGGCGGCGCGCTGTTCGCGCACCAAGGCGGCTTCCAGTTGATCGAGTGACTTGAGGGCGTCCAGCAATTCGGGGCTGGAGTTACGTTGCAGCGGCACCTGCACCTGACGCCACCGGGTATTGTGGATGGCGGTGTGCTGCAGCGTTAGTGCGTGAACCGCTGCGGCCTGATCGGTCATGGATGTTTGGAGCTCGGCCAGATTTACGCCAGCCGCCAACTGAGCGCCTGTAAATGACCCTACCGTCTGACCGTCGATGCGGAGCTTGTAACTAGCGCCGGAGAGGCCGCGCACCTTGAGGGGCTGCCGGTTCAATGAGTCGACAAAGGTGGATGACTTTACCGCGAGCGAGGTGAGCGGATCTTTCCTGTCGATCGGCATGGGCAGGGCTTCGTCCAACTGCGTCCAAGTAAGCGCACCGCCGAGGACACTTAGGCTTGAGACCTGAGTATTACGCTGCACGGCCACGGCCTTGCGGCCAGCGTCGATGTCAATCTCACTAACAAGCGAAGGGGCGTTCCAGGCGAGCAGCAGCGCTTTCGCCATCAATAGGTGTCCGGCGGGGCCGGGATGCACGCGGTCTGGAATGAGCTTGGCGGCCGAGGCGGCGTCGGCCAGGTTGGCGCTGGTCAGGTCGGCGACGACAGGTCGATTCATATCGGCGACGGCGATCTTCTCCTCGGCGGCAAGCTCTTGAAGGAAGTCCGAGTAACGTTGCAGGACCTTGTTGTAGCCACCATCAAATAGCGGCGGGCGTGTGACGTCATCGTAGGGACTGGGCTGGATTAATGTAATGCGGGTGCCGGGCACCTGACGTTTGAGCACACTTACGATGTGCTTGGTGCCGGTTG
>JANXUM010000617.1 GCA_025356215.1 Bryobacter sp.
AGCCCGCCCCAAAGCAGGATCATCAGAACTGAGAGAGACTAGCTGGAAGGTGGGCCAAATGTGAGCATCAAAGTGGGCCACGCCGGAGTATCGAACACAGCATGAGCCTTACGGATTCTCATCGCTTCCTGTAGCAACTCGATCGTCATGTTCTGAATACGGGACCCTAGGGGATTTGGAGACCTGCATGTTGCAAGTGTCAATCGCAATGGTGAGGTGACCGCTGGTCCGCTGCTGCGGCGTTGCCGATGTTGGGCCTCATGCAAAGCTCTGTTGCAGAAATTCGGAGGTGTTTTCAGTCAGGCGGGGTAGGCGTGTCGGCGGCTACATTGAGCGCTCGGAGCCGGTAGTGTCGATTGGCGATTGCGGGAGGGGCATGAAGCATCTGGCCCGCGGGCTTGTGCCTTGCCGCGTGCCGGCGAAAGCGGCGGGCATGAGTCACGACGGCGGCTGGATTGGTCAATGCTTTCCGGTGATCAGCGAGCGCGCCGAGCGCCTATACTTATGCACGCTGCGATGTAATTGCCTGATTGCGCCGAGGCATTCGGCGAGAAGTTGTCCGGGAGCTTGTTCTAACCCCTGAAAAGGCGTGGCCAGAATCTTCCGGTGTTCCATTGGTATTCGCGATACCGCGAGCCGAGGGGAGACTGGAGGAAGGCATTCTCTTCGGCTAACGCGGCACGCCAATAGAGAGGAAACATAGCTACCAGTGGAATGAGCAGCCAAAGGTTCGCCGTTGCTATGGGCGGCGCGAGCCAGCACAGCATGTAGCTTAGGTAAAAGGGATGACGAACCCAGCGATAAGGGCCGCTGGCAACGAGGTGGATTGGCTCTTCCCGCTCGAAGGCCCACGACAAGGGGTGAGCACGATTGGCTCGAATGGCTGACCAGAAGATTGAGAGGGAGACGGCCCAAAGCAGCAGAGCGACCAGAAACGCCAAGCCGCCCCCCATGCTTTGAGAAAGCATGGCCAGTGCCTGGACAAGCGCGAACACCGTACCTAAATACAGAACGGCACGTTGACCTGCGGGGCGATGCTGGGAAGTCCTCACGAAAAATCGCTGCATGGCCCACGAGAAGGAGGCCATGCAGGACAGGTACGATGCGAGCGCTATCCAATTCGCCGAAGTCATTGGATATTTTCGGCGTACATGTTGCGGTACAGCTGGCCGGCAACCTCAGCGACGTGACACATTTGCTCCCATTCCGCGCTCGTTAACTCGGAGCGCTTGAGCACGTCCAAGATGTCTTGGGTGTGTCCGATGTCGGTATCTCCGTGACCCTCAAAGAAGCGCACCTGATTCGGTTGGAGCTTGAGTTGGCTCATCAAGCGAGCAGCACTCTCGGCTCCGTATCGTGCGCCGATCGACTCGAGAGTCGCGGCAATGGCAAGTCGGCCGATGGGGAAGCGCATTGCGATCGCGTAGTTGTACGCGACGTACGCGGCGGTAGCGGTCCGTGGAAGTTTGGTGCGTGGATCAGGCCCCGCATAATTTGTGTTCTTTAGATCTTCGATGACCCATTGCCAATGCAGTTTTTCCTCTTCCGCATGGTGCATCAGATACGAACGCGCTTCAAAGCGATCCGGCGGTAAGAACCCGGCAGCAAGTGCGAAGGTGGCGGGGCCATCCTGAGTCTGATGAAAAATGGTGAGAAGCAGATTCTGGTAGTCGGAAAGACTCAGCGTATCGGCTTTCAGTTTTGAGTAAGCAGAGGTATCGGCAAACGCAGCTACCTGCGATGCGACGACCGTTTCAAACGTCGGTTGATTCATGATTGTGTTCCTTTGGGTGTTGAGATGGGAATTCCCGGTGGAATTCCCGGCGAAAATCGTCGTTGTTATCGAACTCCAGGGCAAGAGGGTAGAAATAGGATTTCAGTGAGAGGAAGTGTTCCACGTCCTCACAGATCCCGATCAGCGGTGACTGCGTGCCCAGGTTGCCGAGATCGAAGTCGGGGCCATAAACCCTTAGTCCGGATCGAACGTAAATGGGCGTGAGGGTGGAACGGCAATGGCAAAGCCACGCACGTATTCCGTTGCGGCGCGCATCCCGGTATTGTGCACCAGTGAGTGCCCGCATCACGGTAAGATTTCGCGCGCGGGGCGCAACCATCAGTTGGCTACTTAGGAAGAGCACCCGACGATCGCAAAAGCGCTCAAAGCGCCAAAGTTGAAGTGGCTCCTCAAGATGTTCGGGGAAAGTCCCCAGGTGGCCTCGCGCGTAGCCCAGAATTTGAGCTGAATCGGGTGAGCGTAGGTAATAGTGTCGTGCGGTGTCGTCGGACGAAAGACGGAGGCGTCGTCGAGCATGATCCGCCCCGTCGACGTTCTTGCCTTGTTCCTGCACGTATACCGTGTAGCGAAACTGCTCCAGTTCATCGATCTCACTGGCGCTGGAGGCGATTTGGACACGATCGACGAGTGTCTGGGAGAATGTGTGGATCATCGGATTTGCCCGATTCCAAGTTCGTGCAAGGTCGCGACGTGGAGGACGGGTGCGTCGGCAAGTCGAGATGAATTCATATGCTTTCCCAACCAGAAGCGCCGGAATCGAAAATGCGGCAGTCGCGAAGAATGCCCAGTAGATAAGAGAAAGTAAGCCGGGGGCTCAATTGCTTGCCCGGTATGGCCCGCCAGATCGCTCGTTGCGCTTCCGGCAAGCGATGGAACGGGATGCTTGTGTTGACGTGATGTGGGGAGTGTATGAGCACGTTATGCAAAATGGACGATGCCCAAGACGGCAGTTGTACATCGACACATACGTTTGCCTGATACGTACTGTCACTCCACTCCGACTTGGAGTCGTACCAGGGAAGCTCTGGGTGGCTGTGATGGACCAGCACGACGAAGGACATGAGCCAGTTCCAAACTAAGAAGGGGATCACAAAGGCAAGCAGGAAATCGAGAGGTCCGCGGCAAATTGCTGCGATCCCGAGAGGCACCAGCATCGCAAGACAGCGGTCTGTCAGAAAGAGAAGAGGCTGGCTGCGGGAGATGCCACCGCGATTTGTTATGAGGCGTGGGAACCAGATCTCGATTAAGTAGTAAAAGAGCAAGCCAATAGGATTCCGGTAAAGCTCGGTGAGGATGCGGCGTGTTAGGGACTGTTCCAGCCACTCTGATCTACTGGGAGGCACCCAGACAAAGTCCTTTCCACGCAAATTGGTGAAGCTGTGGTGGATGACATTATGCCCCAGTTCCCATCCAAGATAAGGAGTGAGTGTTGGGAGGAAGAGAATGCGGCCCAGTAATTTGTTTGCCTTGCTTGAGGGCGTTAGCGCTTGATGGCATGCGTCGTGTCCCAGGATAAACAAGCGAGCTGAGAAAAGGCCGAGCAAAAGGGAAGCGAATATTTGCTGCCAACGCGTGGTCGATGAGACGACCGTATGAAGTAGCAGTCCGTAGGCGGACAGGTCGAAGGCGACCCAGAACAGAGAAGGCCACCAGGATGGTTTCGCATAGGAAGCGAGCGCGATGCGCAATTGGCGAAGCTGGTCGCGTCCGCCGAGAGGATTGGACGAGGTTGTGGTGTCAGACATATGGTTCACAGTCGATACAGGACTAGGGCAGTTGTCGCCAATTGAAGGTCAGACCCAGCCCAGCGCGCCATTCCTTATCCGGAAGAAGTTCTGTCCGGGTGGCGTAACTGATCGAGAGCGGAATCTTGACCCCGGAACTACCACCTGGAAGCGTAAGTTTGCCCAGAATGACCCTCATTTTTCCAGGGCTGGGGACGGATTTACCAAAGAGTTGTACCTTCTTTTCGAGCGGCTCGCGCCTCAGGTCCAGGTCCCCGCCAGCGTCGGGCACGAAAGCGACTGCTACGAGAAAGGTGCCGGGCCAAGGAGCGTAGGGCGCGGCGAACGAGAAGGTTCGCATCCTGCTCTGAAAAGTATCTGAGTCCGTGAGGCCACTTGGTGCGGCCAGCGTGCAGAGCGGTCGGGGCGCGGGCATCGTGACGACGCTTCTTACGGTGCAGGCTGGCTGCATGCGGATTCTCGAGCCTTCTGGCTGAATTCTGGACATTGAGTTTGTCCTCCTTCACGAACACAGAGCGCTAGATCTGCCGAGGAGCGGACAACTTTGCCGGTTATTTTATGGCAAGATCCGCATTAGTAAATCGCGTGTGTATGCTCCGACCAGACTCCGGCCAGTTCTTAACGGCGTGCGAGACTCCACAGAAAATGGGTGTAGATTGCGGAGTCGTCGGGACTTCTACCGTTACGATACCGCCGATTGCCAGGGTTTACGGTGCCACTGAGCGGGTCGGTTCCGTCCAAAAACGTCCTTGCGTGGGAATGGCAACTTAAGCAATTAGAGTAGCCACCGCATTCAAACCGACCCTCAACAAAAGGGTTGAAAATAACGGGTGACCTAGGCTCCACGGGTGCAAGGGAGCATCCAACGGTAAGATGCTTCAATCTCCTGGACTCTATAGCGTTCTTGACGGTATCATCCGGTGGGATCACTTGATCGCGCGAATACTGAAACTCCATTCGATAATTGGTACGCCAGCCGTCGAGATCCTTCGGGCGGGCATTCTTGATGAACTTAGCCATGGCCGACAGCCCCAACCTATCTGAATGCTTCGACGGTTGCCAATAGAAAGTCGACCAAGTCCAATCTGCCTCGGGGTTTAAGTTTGTCATGACATGAAGCCCGGTCAAGATGATCAAATCGCCAACTTTTGCGTGCTTCCTCGAGCTTATGACAGGAAGATGCAGGGGATCGCAGACCTGAAGAAAGAAGAATTCAGATAGGCTGACTTCACCAGGGCGGGGAGTTAGCGCCGATTCGACCGACCCAGAGCAAACCGACGATTTGGGCGGTATAGTAAGCTTTACTTTATTTTTCCACCTAAAGTGGTCGCCCCACGGTTGTGACGGATTTTTCCACGAGTGCCCTCCAGCCCAATCCCCAATGCCGACTACAGTGGCTTCTTTGCGGGGCGTGACGTAAAGCCAGCTTGCCTTTACCACCATCGAATCAGGGGGTAGGCTGTCAGAACCTAGGATCTCGCGGACTTTTCGCTCCTTAAGTTCCCCAATCGCAGACTTTAATAGTTTCTGCCCTTTGATTGAGCGGCGATTAGGATTGAGAAGGCAATTCAAAGCCGAAACAAGCTCTGGATTTACGTGAACACTCTCCGCTTGGAAGGCCCCGACGTGAACTGGCACCCTAAATTTTGGTCCCAGTACTAACTTTTCAAGGTTAAAGGTAGCCCCAGTTGACAGATACTTGCTGTTAGACACACAGTTCTCTGGAGGAAGAGAGGTAAAAGATTCATCGGCAGTGCACCAAGCCAACCATCTAGGACGCGCCAGGGAGGGTATGCTGAGAGAAACAGAAAAATTGTTTCTGTTGTTTAACCATTTCCACAAATCCCATGAGTGCTTGGCCGCAAGTGTTGGAGCCTGCGGATTCCGCTTTAGCTCAGCAATTGCTTGACTGACTTCTGCTCTCAGTGCGGTACTGAATGGCACCATACACGTTAGACTTGAGTGATCAACTCTTGGAGCCTGAAGATCGGGGAGGAAGATGACTATTAACCCCGCCATTCCAACTATCCTGCCCGCGTACATCATATTAAAATTTGGATAGTAGAGCGACTAGCCATTCACTCTTCGGGCAACTGTTAGGCGGCCAATCTTTATCTTCATGAACACCTAGAGCGGTAAAGATGTCTTCAAGCGGTTGAGATAGACTGACGAGTGCATCTCGCAGGTTTGCGTCTACGTCTTCATTGGCTTGGGCTGATTTCAATACATTCTGGATTGTACTGAATGTCTCTGCGTTGAGATCGTGGAGCAGTTTGACAACATCCGGGGCCACGTCATGATTCTTAGGGGTGTAGTTTATGATCGCACCATGATACTTAAAGCTTGGGGACTGATCGGTCCCTTCTCGGGCAGAGAGCACAAGTGCGCCTAATAGGTAGGCGGCAGGTTTAGTTAAAGTCATCTGGTTTCCTTAGCTTCAGAAGTCTTGTCGACAGTAGTAGATAGTTCCCACAGGCACGTACTCTGCTGAGTACCAAAGCACTGCGGGTTTCTCGATCAAACTTTTTGCAAACTCACGTGCCGCCGACTTCTGCCCTGACGCCGAAAGGCCGTGGAGCAGGGGCTCTGGCGGGCGGAGTTTGCTTTGTAAGGTAGTGGCTAAGCGGATGGCGTCCATCGCTGGGCTGGATTTTGAATCACCCAGCAGAATTTCGCCCTTCATGCCGTGCTCCATCTGATCAAAGCGCCGCGAACGGAGGGGCGATGTCCAGCGACTCCGCGCCGCTAGAGCGAGAGCTTGATGGCCAGATCGGCAAAGCAGAGCGACACACTGCGGAATCATCGTTACTGGATCTCCGGTTTGCATGGCAAGGGTTGTCTGCGTGCGTACCTCATCGAAGCGGTTTTGTAACCAAGCTAGATATGCCAGCCCCAGGCGCTTTATGGGCTCGTTGGCGAGGATGCCTTGGGCTTGATCGTGATGAAGTCCGTCCTTGAGCCAGCGACCGGCGTCGTCGAGCTTAGCTCGTGCGGCTTCAAGCGCGGCGATATAAACATAGGCACTGCTCACCTGACCCTTAGCCGGGAGTTGCAACAGCTTATGCGCTTCAGTTAGAGCACGATCCATATTTCCCTGCAAGGCGAACGAGCAACTAAACAGCTTTTGCCCTTGAGATTCTGCCCCCGCCGCCTTCAAGTTGAGTGCAGACTTCTGCATCCTTTCCGTCTCGCCTGTCCAAATGGAGACCAGTGCGTCAGCTAAACAATAATAGCGCTGACTATTCGGAAGAGCGGACATTTGCGGAATGATTTTTTCAGCGTCGGCAATTCTCCCCATCTCCATGCGGCTGTGAAAGATCTCCCAAAGCGGGCGAAGCTCCTCGGGAAAGTCCTGGCTCCAGCGGATAGCGGCGGCTTCGGCCGTTTGGACCTCGCCGATTTCGACAGCGTACATCGTGCGAATTCGATCTGCTTCGCGCTGGCTCAAGTGGCCAGAGTCGGCAAGATTTGACGCTCGCTGCCAACTGGCGATGCCATTGGGCCAATCGGTCAGGGTCACCTGCAAGTCGCCTAATCGCATCCACGCTATGGCGAAATCGGGGTCGATCCGCACCGCCTCGCGCAGCAGTGAAACCGCCTCGGCGGTGCGAGTATCGCGAATCTCCTCTGCCTGTTCAAACAAACTCAGGGCTTCCGGGGAACCAGTGGTCAATAGACCGGGCGCACGATCGCGGGATGCAATCGCCTCTGGGGTTTCGCCGACAGTAGACCGAATCCAATTGGCGGCGTCGCGCACCGCGTCCAGCGACCGAGCCAGCGAGGAAAAGCGAAAGGCCTTATCCCACTGCCTTAAGGCTGCGGGCGTGGCGTCTCCGAGTTTTTCGACAGTGCAATTTAGAACGTACTCGCCGGCTATGGGGGAAATGGTGGTATGCACGACGTAGTTTGCGTGGACACGATGACTTACACTTCGCCACTGTTCGGCGCTTAGATCTGCCGGCTTCAGTTTCTCTAGCCGCAAACTGAGGGCTGCCTCGGGGAAGCCGGACAGGCTCCATAGGCGGATGTGGGAGGATTGCTCTAGTTGCCGAAACAATAGAAGGCCAGTAGAACTAAGTTGCCCCTGCGCTCCGGTGAGCGGCGCAACCACGATCAGCGGATTCACAGGCAGTTGGTTTTGCTGTCGCCAGACGGCATAAGCCGCTCCACTAGCGGTGACTGTAGCGGCGGCCGCAACAGTGGTCCACGCCGTCCGTCGCGAGATTCGCGGCAACGACAAGGAGCGGATGCCGCCGTCGAGCGCACGCAGTACTTCGTGGGTGTTGTCGAAGCGGCGCTCGGGGTCGCGCTCCAGGCATCGCATTATCACTGTCTCCCACCGCCGACTCAATCCGGGATTCAACTTTCTGGGGCTAGGCGGAGCATCGAGCACCCGATTTAACACTTCCTCCAGGCCGGTCGCGCCTTGGGTAGGACGTTGCCCTGTGAACATTTCATAGATCACGACGCCCAGTGAATAAATATCGCTTCGAGGCGTAACGGCTTGATTGCGGATTTGCTCGGGGGACATATATTCGGGTGTGCCAATGAGTTGGCCGGAATGCGTGAGAGTCGTGCCGGCGACTGGTTCGCCGCTGGAGTTAGATCCGATGATTGCCAGTCCAAAGTCGGTGACAACGGCGCGTCCGTCCACGAGCATGACATTCGAGGGTTTGAAGTCGCGGTGGATCACACCGGCTTGGTGTGCGGCACCCAGCGCGGCCAACATCTGTCGAATGATGGGTTCCGCTTCAGTGGGTTCCAGGCTGGCGTGGGTGTGCAGATGTTGGGCGAGCGTCTCGCCTTGCAGTAACTCCATCGTCAAGACCGCGCACTCGCTTTGGCCGCCCTGGTGCCGCAAGATGTCAAAAATCCGGCAAACATTGGGGTGGGTGATCTTACGCGCAAGAAGGGCTTCACGCCGTAATCGATGGTGAGCCTTGGGGTCAGTCAATCTATCGACTCGGACTGTCTTGAGGGCAACACGCTCGCCGAGGTCGGAATCCTCAGCCTCGTACACTTCACCCATTCCGCCCGACCCGATGAGTCGGACCACAGTAAAGCGTTGCGCTACGCAGTCGCCCGGCTGAAAGATAGGCCGCGCCGAGTGAAGTTCTTCTCGCAGTTGCTTGGCTGGTGATTCTTCCAGAAAATCGCCAGCAGCTTCATCCTGTTCCAGCAGTTTTATGACTTCATCGACTAAGTCAGAGTCCACACCGGCACGCGAAGAGATCGCCTTCATCCGTTCGGATGGAGCGTGGTCGAGAGCTACATCGTAAAGCGATCTAAGTCGCTGCCAACGGTCTGGAGTCATTACGGAGGCTACTAATTCTCACGAGTATAGTACAACCGAAATTTTAAAAGTTGTTTGCGTTCGGAGAAAGTGTGACTAATTCCTTGAATAGCCAAGCCTTGGACATCGACCAATCCCGTTGAATGGTCTTCTCGCTAGTATCCAGTACCCCGGCGATTTCGGTATTTTCCATTCCGCCGAAGAAACGCATCTCGACGACTTTTGCCGCCCTGGGGGCAAAAGCGGATAATCTTTGGAGAGCCTGATCCACCGCAAGAAGCTGGTCGGGATGTTCCTCTGTGGCAACAATAAACTCCGTTAACGTTGTTTCTTTGCCACCGAAGCGTTTCAGTGTTCCGCGAGATCTCGCCCGGTCTACGAGTAGTCTGCGCATCACCCGGCTGGATAGTGCAAAAAAGTGGTGCCGGTCCTTGAGGTTTGGGGGTGCTGCTCCAAATATACGGAGATACACTTCGTTCACCAGCACCGTAGGACTCAGGGTTTGCCCGGGACTTTCGCCCTGCAGAAATCTGGCGGCCAGCCGCCGCAAGTCGTGATAGAGGGTCTCAAAAAGGAGCGCTTCGGCGTCGCGGTCACCCTGACCGACCAGCATGAGAAGCCGTGCGATTTCGACTGAGGCGGGAGAAGGGTCTGAGTTGACGGGAACGAGTCCACTCATAAGGATCTACCTATGGTACCGCAGGTCCAGGAGGAGCTCTAATCAGATCTTTGGAGGAGGCATCGCTGGGCGAAAGAATGCGCTTTGGCTGGGCGGCAGCTTCCGTAAAGCAGCAGCCAGATCATCGAGGCCAATTCGGGTAGAGACGTCGACTTTTGGAGTGCGGTGCCAAGGGCAAGGCCTCGTGGAAAGTGTTGGACTTGGAGTCGATAATGTCGAGACGCTTCGTTTACGGCTGCACTCGGGCAATCGCAGAGTGTACAAAGTACGCGCCGGAGTTATGCTTCTGGGACGAGAGTATTTTCGGGACATCTCCGGCTAAGGCATGCGTCGATGGCGAAAATGCGGGCGGGTGCGAGGGATGAATCACGATTCGTCTGGGCGTAGGGCGTCGAGCAACATGTCCTCAACCGGTGAGAGATTGCTGGCCTGGGTGCGCAGACGGCGGAGGTCTTCCATAATTGAAGGTTAGACCGAGGTTTAGAAGCCGGGGAGGCGCTGGGGGACGTCTTGGCGGGTTGCGGGATGGAGAGATTTCATGCGCCAAGCGGCCATGGCCAGGGCCATCACCAGGTCGGCGTTGGCTATCTCAGGGGACTTTGTGGAATGCGTTACTTCGACTGTCGTCTGGCCCGTGGAGCGACTGCTTGCGTAGCGCAGGCTTTTGAGTTGGGCCGCGAGGATGTGCTGATCAGCCAGGGCGGGGGCGGGTTGGAGTTGGTTGCTTTCCATCGCCTGTAAAAGCGTCTGGATCAGGTCCAGTTTGGGGACCTGGAATAAGTCCACCGGCAGGGCGGGGTGCTTGGTTTCTGTGACCGTGGTGCCGGCGGTGAAGACGATTCCTTCGATTCGCGCGGGGTTGGGCTTGCTGTGGGAGGTGAATTCTTTGTGGATGATCTCGAGGGTGGGGCGGCCGATTCCGGTGGCGTCCGCCAGGAGGATCAGCGGCGTTGTGGGGTATTGGGATTTGATGCTCTCGCAAATCTTGTAGAGATGGGCCGCCACCTGGGTGTAGGGAGTTTGGAGGGGCCAGACCTTGGTGGACGCCAAGCGCCAGTGATTGACGGTGGGGTGCGTCGAATCTATCCAGTTGTAAGGCGACTGAGTTTGATCGATGTTGAGGAGAAGCGCGGCGGCGGTGGGGTCTTGCGATTGACCCAAGTCGAGGCCAAGGATGGCTTGCTTGATGATGGTTCTGGTCATGCGGCGGGGTCCAGTAGGATATTGGGGATTTGGCCGAAGTTGTTGTGCGAGAAGAAGCGATCCACTAAGTCACGATTGAAGACCGCGCTTTGGTGGGACAGGAATTCG
>JANXUM010000103.1 GCA_025356215.1 Bryobacter sp.
CAGCCGCGCCGAAGCCCCAGACGAGCCAGCCTCAGTAGCTTGTAGAGTCAGCTTCTAGAGTCAGTCTAGTAAAACAAATACTTACGCCACTGTTCGTCGCTACGCGCCAGCAGCCGCATCAGGTGCCGCGAGGTGTGCAGACTGAAAGGCTTGGGCGGCTTTAACAAACTGAACTTCGCCTCCTCGGGCGTGCGGTTTCCCTTGCGATTATTGCAAGGGTGGCAGCAAGCCACTAGATTCTCCCAGGTGCTGGCCCCGCCGCGCGAGCGCGGCATCACGTGATCGAGCGTCAACTCGCCCGCCGGCATCACTTTTAAGCAATATTGGCAGGTGTACTTGTCGCGCATCAGAATGTTCTTGCGTGACAGAGACCGGGTCTGCTGCGGGATGCGCCGGTAGTCGTGCAGGCGGATCACACTCGGCAGCCGCAGCGCGTTGCGGCTGGAATGGACATGCATCTGCGAATGTTCCTCGGCGCTGGCGACGCCCTTGAGAATCAACACCAGTGCGCGCCGCGCGGCGCAGACGTTGATCGGTTCAAAACTCGCGTTGAGCACCAGCACGGGCTTGTGCAGGCGGTCCGTCGCTACTCTATCCGGTCTGCCTCGGTCGGGGCTGTGGCGTTCGAGCAATCTTTCGGTCATCGGCGGCTCCTTCAAGCAAACTGCGTGTGGGCGATGGCTGCCTCCGGTCCCGCGCCTATGCGGCGATCAGCGCGGGCCAGAGCCAAGACGGCGACATAAGACGCCCCCGCCTTTTTCAAGGCAAGAGCGCAAGAGTTGGCGGACGCGCCAGTGGTAACGACATCGTCCACAAGAAGAATTCTCTTTCCCGCCACCAACGCGGGTTCCCGCACTTCAAACGCGTCTCGCACGTTGATGCGACGCTGTTTGCCCGTCAGCCCCGCCTGTTGCGCAGTGTGGCGCTTGCGGATGACGGCTGGTACAACGGGTAGCGCCGCCACGCGGGCCACTTCTTTGGCCAGCAAAGCAGCTTGATTGAAGCCTCGCTCGCGCAGGCGCTTGCGGTGCAGCGGCATCGGCACCAGCATGTCGAAGCCGGCTTCGCGCGGCAGACCTGTCCGAAGGAAGGCACCCAAGGGCCGGTACAGGCGCTCCATGGGCGTGAACTTGAACAAGTGGATCAATTCACGCAGCCGCCCCTCATAGGCACCGACGCAGTAGAGAGCGTCGAACTCCGTCAGGCCCGAGCGGCAAAGTCGGCAACGACCGTCGAGATCAAGTGCGGCCTCCGTCATGAAAGGGGCATAGCACTGGCTGCAAAAAGCTTCAGCGGACAGGGGTTCTGGATGGGATAGACAGGAAGGACAAATGGGGTAGGGAGGGAAACCAATCAAGCGGGTACAGCAAACGCGGCAATCGTCGGGAAACGTAAGCGCAAGGACACCCGCAGCGGCTCTTCTGGCAAGATCGTGCGCCGCCGTAAGTTTGCCTCGTGGAGCCGCATGAAGCGACTTGGTCAGAGGCTTGGTCGCATGTATGAGGTCGCGAACAAAGTCGATCGCGAAGATCACACCTCCTTCAATCCAAGGCTGAAGCTATGATTGTACAGCAAGATGAGTGCCGAAAATTTGGAGATCGAGCAGCAACGGCGCAAGTTGGAAACGCTGGGCCGTCTGGCTGGCAACGTCGTCCATGACTTCAACAATATGCTCATGGTGATTGAAGGCTATACGCGCATGCTGCTGGAGGAGCCGGGCCTGAGCAACGGTGCCAAAGAGAACGCGCACGAGATTTTACGAGCCTCTGAGCGAGCCTCCGCCCTTACCAAGCAACTGCTTGCCTTTGCCCGTAAGAAGAGTGTCGAGAGCAAGGGTGTCGACATCAACGCTATGCTCCGCCAGATGCGGAACATGCTAATGCGGCTGCTAGGTGAGACGGTGCGCCTGGAATTCGACCTGAGCGATGGACCGTGCCTTGTCTTCGCCAACGAGAGCCAGTTGGAGCAAGTGCTGCTGAATCTAATCGTCAATGCGCGCGACGCGATGCCGATCGGCGGGCGCATTCTGGTGCGAACCGTGTTGATCGAACAAACGGCCCGGCTGTCGATTGAGGACACCGGAGTGGGCATACCCGACGATCTATTGCCGAGAATTTTTGAACCTTTCTTCACCACCAAAGACCCGGGGAAGGGAACCGGGATTGGGCTCTCCTTGGTCGATGAGATTGTGCGCGCCTGGGGCGGAACGATCGACGTATCCAGTGAGTTGAAGGAGGGGACGAAATTCGTGATCGATCTGCCCCGGTACCACGATCCGCAGGCGGTTGCCGGGCCGGAGCCGCCTCTCATCCCCAAGATCGGCAAAATCCTGCTTGTCGAGGACGAGGACGGAGTGCGTTCCCTGATCCGCAGGGTCCTCGAACAACGTCACTTTGAAGTGCTCGAAGCCGCCACCGAGGAGGCTGCGCTCGACATTGCCAGAAGCGAGACGCGGCTCGATCTGCTGGTTACCGATCTGGAGTTGAAGCAGGGCGAAGGCCGCAATGTTGCCCAGCTTGTACGCGCCTTACATCCGGCAATCAACGTGATTTACATATCGGGGTATGTGAATGAATCTGGGGGCGACGGTGAATTCACCTTGCAGAAGCCCTTCTCGCCCTATACCTTAGTACTGGCAGTACGAGAGCTGCTAAAACTGCCCCAGCACTCATAAAGCGTAAAGTTAAGGCGGTTTTGGGCGATTAGGTAATAGAGACCTAGAAGTGCAAGAACAGCTTTTTGATCGACAGGCGGCCCTCGCCCGGGTGGGCGACGATGAGGAACTCCTTGTGGAGTTGGTCAAGATTTTTTTGGACGATTACCCAACGAGCCTCAACGCCATCGATTCCGCAGTGCAGACGGGTTCATCGCACGATCTGGAACGAGCTGCTCATACCCTTAAGGGTGCCGTCGCCAACTTTGGCGCCGACGCAGTCGTGAGAGAAGCGTTCGAGCTGGAGCGCCAAGGCCGCACCGGGGACCTTTCTCACGCCAACGAGAACTTACGGCGCCTCCACGAGACGCTTCGCCAGTTGGATCAAGAAATGCGCCCCCTCGCACTCCTCGCATAGGGCCGCGCCCACTTACTTTGTTAGACTGTGGGTTAGCCCATGGAAGTAAACTCAGCCCGGGAAATCGTCTGTGCCCATAGCCCCGATTCAGACGACGCCTATATGTTTTATGCGCTGGCCACCCGGAAATTGCGCAGTCCCCTTGTCAATTTCGTACATAAACTGTGCGATATCCAAGTTCTGAATCAAAAAGCGATGGTGGGTGAGTACGACCTCACGGCCATCTCTTACCACGCCTTTCCCTATGTCGCCGACAAGTACCAGTTAATGGCCGCCGGATCCAGTGTCGGCGATGGCTATGGCCCGGTTGTTGTGGCCAATACCCCACTTAGCGCCGATGAACTCAAAGGCAAGCGCATCGCCGTTCCCGGCAAAATGACTACGGCCTATTTGGCGATGCGAATCTTTCAGCCTGATTTTGAGGCTGTTGTCGTTCCTTTCGACGAGATCCTTGACGCCGTGACTCAAAAGCACGCCGACGCGGGTTTGGTGATCCATGAAGCCCAGCTCACCTACGATAAGGGCGGCTTCCACAAACTTCTGGATCTGGGCGCGTGGTGGAAGAAGACTTACGATCTGCCGTTGCCGCTGGGCGCCAACGCCATCCGCCGGGATCTGCCACCGGAAATCAAGAGCGAGTGCTGCCGGTTGATGCGCGAGAGCATCCGTTACGCTCTCGACAATCAGGAAGAAGCCTTGAACTACGCCATGCAGTTTGCTCGCGACATGGAGCAACCGCTGGCCGAGAAGTTTGTGGGCATGTACGTCAACCACTACACCGAGGATTGCGGCGAAGTGATTCCGCGCGCCGCGCAGATGCTGCTCGACAAAGGCCATGAGCTAGGATTGATCCCCAACCGTGTACAACTGGAATTCGTCCGTTAGACTTCTCACCGCCGCCTTTGTGTTTTGCCTGGCGGCCGGGGCGCAAGATCGCCCCAAAGATAAGATCAAGAATCTCGAAGCGCTCGCCAAGCAAGGCGAGAACTCCGTCTCCGCAATCGCCGCCTATCAGCGCGACCCTGATGTAAGCGTTCGCTTTGCCGCGGCGGAAGCACTCATTCAAGCCGGCGGCATCGCGTCGGCTGACGCGCTGCGAACCGGTTGTGAGGACGGCTCTGCCGAAATTCAGCGGCTGTCCATTGCCGGCATCGTCAACTTTTACAAGCCAGGCTATGTCAAGCAGGGAGTGAAGGCCAAGATCGGCGCGGTGGGCGACAAAATCATGAGGGCGAATCAGGAGCCGGTTGTCGACGCATACGTCGCCGTCCGGACTGAGGACATTGCCGCCGTGCGCAAGGTGCTGCTTGAAGGTGCCAGCCGCGAGGCTAAGCTCGAAGCGGCACAGGCGCTGGGCACGCTGCGCGCCAAATCCGCCCTGCCCGATTTGTACCCGTTACTCAAGTCCAAGGACGACGCGATGATGCTGGCCGCGCTCAGGGCGATCGAGACCAGCGGCAGCAAGGCTGCGGCAGCCGAGACCGTGCTGCTGGTGCGCGATTTGAACGACAAGATCCAAAGCCGGGCTATCGCCATCAATGGGATCTACCGCAATGAAGCTGCCTTGCCGGATCTGGCGGAAGTCTTCTCCCGAGGGCGCTCCGCTAAAAGTCGAGCGGCGGCGCTTGAGGCCATCGCAATGATCGGCTCGCCGGAGAGCAAGGGGCTCTTCGTCCAAAATCTGGATAGTCGGGACGCCGCCTTGCGTGGCTTAGCCGCCGAGGGCCTCGGTCGCATTGGGGCCAAAGACCAGGAATCCAAGCTCAAAGCTTTGTACCTTGAAGAAGGCAGCGGCAGGGCGCGCCTGGGTGAAGCCTTCGCGTTGGTGCGAATGGGCAATCGAGAGAGCGGCGATTTCAACCCCCTGACCTACATCTTCAATGCACTGAATTCTGCCGCTTGGCACGAGTTTGCCAGCGCATACTTGCGGGAGCTTTGCCGTGACGGAGAGCTTCGCCAGAGTCTGCGGGCGCGGGTCGGCTCGGCTACAAAGGCTGAGAAGATGGAGTTGGCCAAGATTCTGGCGCTAGAGGGAAACGGCGAGGATCGGGAGACCTTGGATGCGATCGGACATGATCGCGACGCCGAAGTGGCCCAAGAAGGAATCAAGGCAACCCGCATTTTGAGTGCAAGGCTGCCCTGAAAAGTTTTGAGAGAGAGCCTTACTTGGCTTTCTTCTGTTTCTGCTGACCGACACGGACTTTGAACTGCTTGGCTTGTGCTTCGCCGTAGGCCTTCCAGTCGAAACGCTTTGCGGCATCCGACAAGTAGGCAGTCGCGTCGGCATCCTTGGGGAGAACAGCCATGATGGTGGCCGTTTGGGTGCCGTCCGCATTCTGGATGCGGTAGCGCTTGACGTTAGGAATTGACATAACGACTTTGATTATAGCAGGCTGCGGAGAGCTGCTTCGAGGGTGGGGAAGCGGAATTCGTACTTGGTCGTGGGGACAACGCGCTGACTCATCAGAACGACTGTGCTCATCTCGCCCAGCAGCAGCTTGAGGGCGAAGGCAGGGACGGTCAATAGCGCCGGCCGCCGCAATACCCTTCCCAGGGTGGCGGTGAATTCCAAGTTGCGCACCGGGTTAGGCCCCGTGAGATTCGCCGGTCCTGAGCCCAGTGGATTCTCAAGTTGATGGAGCACCATCCCCACCCAGTCGTCGACATGGATCCAACTCATCCATTGTTGTCCGGTGCCCAGCTTGCCACCAACGCCAAAGCGGAAGGGGGGGAGCATACTCTCGAGCGCGCCGCCTTTGCCGAGTACGATACCGGTGCGCAGGCAGTTCACCCGCATCCCCAAGGATCTGGCCAGATTCCCCTGCTTCTCCCAGTCATCGCTCAAGCTGGCGAGGAAGCCCTCCCCCACTGTCGACGACTCGTCGAGCAACTCATCGCCTCGCTCGCCGTAGTAGCCGATCGCCGAGGCGCTCAGCAGTAGCGGGGGGCGCTTGTCCAGCGCCGAGAGCGCTTGCACCAGCGCTCTGGTGGAATCGATACGGCTGGCGCGCAGTTCAATCTTGGCTTGGGCGGTCCAGCGTTGGTTGACCGGCGCACCGGCGAGATGAATGACCGCGTCGGCATTCTCAAGCGCCTCGGCGGGGGGCGCGACCCGGGGCGGGTCCCACATGAAAATCTCGACGTTGTGCCCGAGTCCCGTTAACGGCTTGCGCGTCAGCAGGCAAATCGAATGTCCATCGGCACTCAAGCGCTGGACCAAACTGCGGCCCAGGAAGCCCGTCGCGCCGGTTACAGTGATGCGCATGAGTGGCCGTCGTCTTTGCCTAGTCTAAGGCAAACGGGTCTTTGCCCGTGCGCTCGATGTGAGCAATCTCGCGCAAGTAGGAAGCGACGTTGGTCTTGCGCTTCAATCCGTCATAAACCATGTAGCGAATCATGCCGAAGATGGGCCGCTCAATCCAGGGGCGATCGTGCAGACCGAAGCACCAAAGGATGCCCGTATAGGTGTTGGGGTCTCGCCCGTCGAGAGCATACTTGTCGTGCAGGTAAATCATCGTCTCCAGTGCGTCTTGGCAGGTGGGCGACCACTCGATGATCTTCTTGCCCCAGTACATGCGGTAGTAACCGTGCATTTTCCCGCGCAGTAAGAGCTCCTTCTGCGTCGCGTTCCAGATGTCGTCGTGGGTGTCGGCGTGCTCGAATTGATCGCGGGAGTAGGTGGGGGTTCGCGGGTCGGCGGCGTGCTTGAGGAGGGTGTTGCGGGCCCAGTCCGGCAAGCTGGAAAGGCACTCCACCTGGGGCCCGGCGAAGCGCGCGAAGTTGAAGGCAAGTTCACGCCGGACCACGAGCTCCTCGACGAACTCGACGCTCGATAGGTTATGTTCGAGGCCATAGGTCTGCGCCCTGTGGGCAACTTCCGGCGCCCCGATCATCCCAAAATGGAGATAGGGGCTTAGATTGGAAGTGGCATGGGCGGCTGGCTGGTTGCGGTCTGTGGCGTAACGTTTGAGATTCTTGGTCAGGAACGTGTTGAGCCGCCGCTCCGCCTCTCGCGAGCCGCCCCGGAAGGTCGTCGACGCCGGGACGCTGTGATCGATTTCACAAGAAGCGACAAGCGCAGGTATGCTGTCCGGGGTGACTTCAACGTGGAAGTCCGGCACCGGCAACGTCCATTTCCGGAGCACTTTGGGCATTTCGAAGGGTTTTAGGTATCCGGGCAATAGCCGATGGATCTTGGGGCGGATCGTGTAGGCGGCATACTCCCGCTTCTCAAAGCGATTCATCGGGACCGTGCAACTGGAGTCCACCGCGAGAAAGGGGATGTCCAGCTTGGCGGCCGACTTGAGGTTGTGCTGTGCGGCGATCGATGTGGGATAGTCGTCGGCGACAACGGCGGCTGCTTTCTTGGCCAAGTCGAAAATCAAGTCACCGGCCTCGTTGCGCGACCTCCGCGGGTAAAACACATAGCCGACGCCCAGCTTCTTCAACCGTTCCACCGTGTCGGGTACGCCCTCAACTACAAAAGTATGAATTCGGTCGTTGGCAAGACGATAATTGCACGAAAGGCCCTCGTAAAACAGCACCGGGAGCTTGAGCTCATTGGCCAGATGGATCGCGTGGGCGAGGCCATGATTGGCGTCGACCCTCCGATTCATCTGCGACCAGTAGAGAACATAGTCCGCGTTTGCCCTGATTGGCGAATCGTTCAGTGTGCGGATGCGATCTTGAAATGGGGAAATCAAACCATCTTAGCGATGAAGGCGGAGGGTTGGGCGGTACAATTAAAGATTAGATGCGCGCCTGGAACCGCGCTCGCCTGCTTTGGAGCTATGTCCGCCGTGCCACGCGGCTGAGCGCCCTGCCGGTCGAGTACATTGTCGAGACCACGGCCAAGTGCAACATCTACTGCCCGATGTGCCCGCGCGAGACGCACAAACAGCCCAAAGAAGACATGAGCGACGAGGTCTTCGAGCGGCTGGTTGTAGAGAGCCGCGACAGCGCCGAGCACATGATGCTGATCGGCTTGGGCGAGCCTTTGCTGGACAACAAGATCTTTGAGCGCATTGAATTCTGTGAGCGGCATGGGGTGTCGACTCTGCTGTCAACTAACGGTACGCTGCTCGACGAGAAGGCGGCCGAGCGCTTGTTAAACACGCCGCTGGAGCACATTACTCTGAGTTTCGACGGGTCGACGAAGGAGAGCTTCGAGTATTACCGCAAGGGGGCCAAGTTCGATCGTGTGCGGGAGAACTTCGTCCGCTTTGCCAAGATGAAGGCGGCGATGAAGTCGAAACTTCAGGTTGTGGTGCAGATGGTGCGGATGGAGAAAAACTGGGACGAGGTTGCGGACTTTGAGCGCTTCTGGCGGACCGTGCCCGGCGTCGATCAGACGCGGGTAAAGGCTGACGAGACCGATCTCATGAGCCCGCAAGGCGGTCACGCGCCGGCGGATTTTCAATACCCGTGTCACTATCTGTGGCGAGGCCCGATGTACGTAAAGCAGAACGGCGACGTCTACCCCTGCTGTCAAAGCTACATGCTGGACGGGCAACCGGTGGGTCACATCGGGGACCAGTCGCTGGCTGCGATTTGGAACTCGCCCGAGATGGAGCGGATGCGCGGCTTACATGGAACTGGGCGAGCGGGCGAGATCGACATCTGTGGGAAGTGCCGGACGGCGATTCCGCATCCGTTGCTTGTTGCCGGCAGCCTGATCTTTCACGGCAAGACAGTGCGCAAGTTTCTGCCCTGGATCGAGAAGCTGGCTTATTGGCGACGACTACCGGTAACACTTCTGAAGCCGCAGGAGAAGCCGAAGGCGCGGGAACTGGTCCAAATCAGCGAACGGCGAGACTGAACTCGCGAGCCAACTCCCGGTTATCCGCTCCGAATAGCCGGACCCAGTATTGCCCTTGTGCCAAGCCCTTGACCGTCAAATTGGGTTCGTTTGGTTTAAGGGTGCCGACAAGATTCGTTCCTGCGATCTCCCAGCGGTAGCTGCCGGAGGCGAGACCTCTGAGATCGAGCTTGATCATGAGTGGCTTGCCGGCCGGGACGCTCAATTTGGCTTCGTTCCGCACGGCACTCAGCTCGACGGCCATAGGCTGCTCCATTCCCCTTGGAATGAAAAAGATAGCCGCAATAGCCGCTGCGATCGCAATCGCGACGAGGGCGTTGGGGTTCTTCTTTACGGGCTCAGCGGCGATCCGCGCAGCCGCGCTCTTCGAGGCCGCTACGAACTCGTCCATTTTCTTTTGCCGGGTTTGGCAGTAAACGCAGCCGAGCAGATGCTCCTCGGCTGTTTCGACTTGCTCCGCGGACAGGCGGTTCAGCGAATAGGCTTCGAGAGTATCTTCGGCGAGATGCTCGAATGGCGTCATGTGCCTGAGTAGTGTCAGGCCGGGGAACTTTTTCTCAAAAAAAGTGAGCGCAAATTGCTTTTTGCCATCCGCCGCCGCCCCTCTTCGCTGAAACGTTGCTTGGCGCGGGATTTCAGAAGGCGGAATTGAGTTTCGCTGAGCTGCATTTCAGTACAGATCTGCTCTTGGCTTTGCTCTAAGAGGTAGAAGCGGGTGAGGATCTCGCGATCGCGCCGGGAGCAAGTGCGCAACACCTCTTCCATGATGCTCGAGTTCTGTTTGAGAATCGCGGCCTGCTCCGGAGTGAGTTGAGTATCGGTGAGGCCGGGATTGTTGTCGATGTCGAGTTCATCGCGACGGCGAGCGTAGTTGCGCTCAATGAAAGTGGCGATTTGACGGCGGACGATCGTACGGACGAATCCCATCAGCCGTGAAGGGTCGCGCAGATCGCCGCGTTGGATCGCCTGCACAACGATGACAAAGGTATCGTGGACACGGTCGTCGATGTCTTGACGGCCCAGT
>JANXUM010000110.1 GCA_025356215.1 Bryobacter sp.
CCATTGCCGAGATAGGTTTCGATGAGGCCGGTTTTGAGGTCGAGACGGCGGACGCGGTCGTTGCCGATGTCGCAGATGAGCAGGCGGCCCTCGGGGTCGAAAGCGATGCTGTGGGGCTGACGCAGGGTGGCTTTGCGGCCATAGCCGCCATCGCCGCTAAACCCCGGCTCGCCGGTGCCGGCGACGGTTGAGATGATGCCGGACTTGCGGGCGACGCGGCGAATGACGTGGTTCTTCATGTCGGCGAAAAAGAGATTGCCTTGGGCGTCGAAGCGGACTTCGTAGGGCTCGTCCAAGTCGGCCTTGGTTGCTTCGAGCGTATCGCCGGAGTTACCTTTGTTGCCGGTGCCGGCGACGATGCTCGTCTTGCGCGTCTTGAGGTTCATCCTGCGGATGACGTGGCTGCCGATGTCGCACCAATAGAGCGCGCCGTCGGGGCCGATGGTGAGGCCATAGGGGTTATTGACCTGGGTCTCGCTGAGGCCCGGCTTGCCATCGCCGATCAAAGTTTCGATGCGCTGGGCGGCCAAAGGCAGGGTGGCCAAAAGGATCAGGACAAGTCTCATCGGCTCTTAGGATAGCCTTTGGGCGCGGCGATTTCGCGCCACTCACCCGGGGCGAGACCGTCGAGCGTGAGGTTGCCGATTTTGACTCGGACCAGGCGCAGGGTGGGCAGGCCGACGGCGGCGGTCATGCGGCGGACTTGGCGATTGCGCCCTTCGGTGAGTTCAAGTTCAATCCACGAGGTAGGTATGGAAGCGCGATGGCGGATGGGTACCTCGCGCGGCGGCAGGATGGCGACGTCTGACGGTGCCAGCAGCCGGGCCTTGGCTGGGCGCGACGTGTAGTCCTGGATCTTGACCCCTTTGCGAAGACTGGCGAGCGCAGCTTCGGTGGCTTCGCCCTCCACGTGCGCCCAGTAGGTGCGCGGATGTTCAAAGCGCGGGTCGGTGAAACGATGTTGGAGATCGCCATCGTTGGTGAGCAGCATCAGGCCCTCGCTATCCCAATCAAGACGACCGACGGGATAGACGCCAGGCACGTCGATGAAAGCCGCTAGCGTGCGATGGGCGCTGCCCGGCTCTGGCGTGAACTGACTCAGGACGCCATAAGGCTTTGAGAAGAGCAGATAGCGGCGCAATGGCTAGCCGGTGAAAGCGCTGAGATAGTTGCGGCTGATGACGAGGCTGCGCTTGCGGGCCTCAAGAGTGCCCTCGTAGGCGCGGTCTTCGACCTCGATGGCGAGCGGGCCGTCGTAGACCTCGGCGAGCGCGCCGCAGAACTTGCCCCAATCGACGTCGCCCATGCCGGGGAGCTTCGGCGTGTGGTACTCGTTCGGGTGCGCCAGAAGGCCGACTTCATTGAGGCGGGCGTGATCGAGACGGGCGTCCTTAGCGTGCATGTGGTGGAGGCGGTCTTTGAATTCACTCAGTACCTTGACGTAATCCATGCCTTGCCACACGAAGTGGCTGGGGTCGAAGTTGAGGCCGAAGTTTCGGCTGGGGATGTCGTTGAACATGCGGCGCCAGATCACGGGACTGATAGCGAGATTCTTGCCGCCAGGCCATTCGTCTTTGCTGAAAGACATGGGGCAGTTCTCGATGCCAATCTTGATGCCGTGATCATCGGCGTAGGCGAGCAGAGGCTTCCAGGTGGCCAGGAAGCGTGGCCAGTTATCGTCAACGCTCTTGGTCCAATCGCGGCCGACGAAGGTGTTGACGACGCCGACTTGAAGCAGCTTTGCGGCGGCGATGACGGCCTTGATGTGATCTGTATAGACGGCGGCTTCGGCAAGATCGGGAGTGAGCGGATTCGGATAGTAGCCAAGGCCGCTGATGGTGACGCCGGTCTTCGCTGTGGTCTCGTGAACGCGCTTGGCATCATCGGCGGTGAAGCCGACAACGTCGATGTGAGTGATGCCCGCGTAGCGGCGCTCGGCCTTGCCCTTGGGCCAGCACATGACTTCGACGCAGCGGAACTGTTCGGCGGCGGCGAAGGAGAAAACTTCTTCAAAGCTGAGGTCTGGGAGGATGGCGGAGACAAAGCCTAGTTGCAGCATGGTGGTTTCTCTAACATCAAAGCACACCCTTGCGATGGGCGAGCGCGAGGCCGCCGAGGATGCCGGCACGGGGGCCCGCCAGCGACGCTTCGATGCGCAGGTCTTCGATGGGAAACATGCGGACGCGGCTCTGGACTTCCGCGCGGACGGGCGCGAAGAGCTTGGCACCCATCTCGGCGAGGCCTCCGCCGAGGACGATCAGCGAGGGGTGCAACATGGTGACGAGGTTGGCGATGCCGATGCCAAGATAGCGCGCGGCGCGATCGATCACGAGCGCGATGGCTGGGTCGTCGCATTGCGCCATCAGCTTGGGCGAGACGAGGTTGAGGTCATTGTCGGCGAGCGCCAGCAGGCCCGGGGCGTTACCGACCTTGATTAGGCGGATGGCTTCTGCGGTAAGGGCGGAGGCGCTGACGAGAGATTCCAGGCAGCCTTGGGAGCCACAACCGCAGGGCGGGCCGTCTGGGAGGATAGTCTGATGTCCAAGCTCGCCCGCGGCACCCCAGGGCCCGGTGCGGAGCCGGCCATCGAGAACAACGCCGCCGCCGACACCGGTGCCAAGCGTGATGAAAATGAAGTCGCGTGTTTGTTTGCCGTGACCGAAATCGAGCTCGCCCAGGGCGGCCATGCGAGCGTCGTTGAGGAGGAAGACGTCGCAGCCAAGACGATCGCGAAGAGTTTGCGCGACGGGGACGCCGCGCCATTGCGTGGCGAGATTGGGTAAGAAAAGTGTTGAGCCGTTGGCGATGTCGGCTAAGCCGGGCACGCCGATGCCTAGAGACTCGGGAGTACCCAAGTCTTTAACGACAGTCGCGATTCTGTCCAGGACGGCGGCGGGGCCGAAATGCGCTTCTGTGGGGATCTGCCGCTCGGCAAGGATCTTGCCGCTCGCCTCCCCCAAGGCCGCGTGGATGTTTGTGCCGCCCAAATCGACGCTGGCTATCGCCATGCTTTGTCCTCCGTGAACATTTCGGGGCAACTGATTGCATAGCCGTGCTGGCGGCGGAAGGGGTTGCGTTCCCATTTTTTTGCCTGGAATTCGGGGCCGAGGCTGTAGGGGTCCGCGAGGTACTTGGCGCGGGCCGAGCGTTCGGCCGCAAGAGCCTGATCGATGCGGTCGGGATCGTTGGCACCGATGTAGCGGAAGCGCTCGCGCGGCCATGAGATGGCTTCGCGATGGAGATCCTCAAAGCGCTGGCGTTTGAATTCCCAACTGACGATTGTGACCTTGCGTGGTGGTTGGCCGGTAATCTCCTGCGCGCGGCAAATGCCGAAGAGCAAGTTCTCAAAACTGTCGCGGGCGAAGTCTTCGAGATAGGCGCGGGCGCGGACTTGGGGGTGGCCAAACCAGCCGTAGTGCTCAGCAACCAGCCAGTAACTTAACGCCTCGGTCCGCGGGCCGGCTAAGATGCGCGTCGGGCCGCCAGAGAAGATGAGCGTGGCCTCAGGGTCGGCGGCGGCTTCCTGAACGGCACGCTCAATGTGGCCGATGTACTTCTGAGGCTCGCCTCGCTGGAAGTCGAGCAAGTACCAGCCGTCGTCCGTTTCGACGTGATTGAGATCACGAACAATGGCGTGACCGGCGACGATGATGGCGCTCAAAAGGCTTTGGCAACCCGGAAGGCGTAAGGGTCCGCGCCGGCTTCGATGGTGCCGTCGGGGAGCAGGCGAATGAGTGTGGGCGCGGCACCGGAAGAGAATCGCGATCGGAATTCGACGCGGTGTCCGCGGTTCTTCAGGCCCAGGGCAACCGGGCGGCCGAAGCGCTCGTCGACCAGCAGGCTGCCAGGATTCATCGCGTGGTTATCGAAACTGGATACGAGGTGCCGTGACTGGAAGCGCGGCGCCGCAACGGCTTGCTGGGCGTCCATGCCAAACTCAACGACGTTGAAGAAAAGCTGCACCAGGCTCTGATCCTGGTTGTCGCCACCGGGCGTCGACAGCACCATGTAGGGCTTGCCGTCCTTGAGGACGAGCGTGGGGGACAGCGTGACGCGGGGCCGCTTGCCGGGCGCGACGTCGTTGGGATGGTTGCCGATCAGGTAGAAACTTTGCGCGCGTTGGGTAAGCGGGATGCCGGTATCGCCGGCGATGACACTGGGTAGCGCGGCACCGCTGGGAGTGGCGCTGAACATGATGCCGTCCTTGTCGATCGTGTTGACGCAGGTGGTGTCGCCGTACATGAGCGCGTCGTCGATAGTGCGGCGAACCAGCTCTTCACGCGACGGGTGGGTGCCGTTGGCGAGCTTCACTTTACCGGGGCGGAAGTCGAGGCTGGCCAGATCGCCGATGAGCGAGTAGCGTTCCTTGGCATAGTCCTTTTGCAGCAGTTCGGCGGGGATCTTGGTGAAATTGGGGTCGCCGTAGTAGGTGTCGCGATCCGCGTAAGCGAGCTTGGTGGCTTCCGTGAAGACATGGATGTAGTCCTCGGTGCCAAAGCCGAGTTTGCCGACGTTGGCGTTCTCCATCAGATTGAGGAGTTCAATGGCGGCGGGCCCCTGGGTGTAGAAGCCGGGTTTGTAAACCGTATAGTTTTTGTAGGTGCCGCCCAGAGAGGGCTCGGGCTTGACGCGGAAAGTGGAGAGGTCTTCGTAACGGATCAGGCCGCCGTTGGCGCGTGAGAAGGCGTCGATCTTACGGGCAACTTCACCGCGATAGAAGTAATCGCGAACGGCGTCGATGCCGAGCGTTCGTGGCTTCTTGAGAGCGGCGGCGCGCTGCTCAGCGGCCACCATCGCGCGCAGGGTTTTGGCGAGGGCTGGCTGTTTGAAGGTTTCACCGGGGCGGGGCATGTGGCCGTCGGGCATGAAGTAGGCCTTGGAGGTGGGCCAGCGATCAAAGAATGGGCGCGCGTAGCGAACGACGGCGGCCCGCATGTCATCCACAGTTTGTTCGTCGGCAAGCTCGATGGCGGGGCCAATGACTTGCTCAAAGGATAGAGTGCCAAAATCGCGCAGGGCGACCAGGCCGCCCTCGACCATGCCGGGGACGATGGCGGGCAACAGGCCGGTGACCGGAAGAAATCGGGTTAGGCCGTTGGGTTCGTTGGAATCGACTTCGAGGGGCTCCAACTGGTGCTTGCGAAAGAATTCCACTGTGCCGAGCTTGGGCATGGTGCCGACGCCGGAGATGGTGAAGACCTTGCCCTCTTTTGTGCGGATGATAATGGGCGCTTCTCCGCCAAAGCCGAAGTGAGAATACTCGGCGACGGCGGCGGCGAACATCGTCGCCACTCCCGCGTCCACAGCGTTGCCGCCCATCTTGTAAATGCGCATGCCGGCGTCCACAGCGGCGGTGGTGCCGCCGGCGACGGCGCCATTCTTTCCGCGAGCGGGGTCTTTCTGGAGTAGGGCTTCTTCAGCCGTGCGTTTTTGGTTGGACTGCTGTGCCGTTCCGCAGGCGAGGAGCAGACCGAGAAGAGTGAGGATTGCAATAGGCCGCCGCATGGACACGATTCTAGCGCCGAACCTATACTGAAAAGCAATGAGTGTGAGCATGAGATGGATGGCCGCCGCATTTGCATGTGTGATGGGCGCCGCGGAAGTGAATTATTCCGAAGAGGGCAAGCGTTGGTGGTCGCACATCGAGATGCTAGCCAAGGACGACATGAAGGGCCGCAATGTCGGCACCGATGGCTTCAAGATGGCTGCGCGCTATGTGGCGGCCGAGTTTGAGAAGGCGGGTTTGGCGCCTGGCGGTGAAGGCGGTACCTACACCCAGAAAGTGCCTTTTGTCGAGCGGCGCATCGATGAATCCAAATGCTCAATCACGCTGTCGCGCGACGGTGCCGAGGAGAAGCTGATCTTGGGCGAGCACGCCAACATCGGCATTCGCAGCGCGCCGAAGCCGAAGGTGCAAGCCGGGATGGTCTTTGTCGGCTATGGTCTGACGGTACCGGAGTTGCAGTACGACGATCTCAAAGACGTCGATCTGAAGGGCAAGATCGCCGTGATGATCAGCGGGCAACCTGTGGGCGTGCCAGGGCCATTGGCCAGTCACTATTCCAACGCGCAGGAACGCGCTAAGTTTTTGATTGCCGCAGGCGCGGTGGGGACGGCGACGATCGGGAATCCACGCAATAGCGACATTCCCTGGGCGCGGTCCACCATGGCGCGGCTGATGCCGACGATGTCGATTGACAACAAGAGCGGCGATCGCGAGCGGCTCAGCGTTGGGCTGACGATCAACCCGGCGCACGCCGACAAGTTCTTTGCGGGCAGCGGGCACACGATCGCCGAGATCTTTGAGCTGGCCAATGGAAAGCAGCCGCTGCCGCATTTTGAGATGAAGGGCGCGGTGACGGTAATCGCCGCGTTTACAGAAGCGAAGGTGGGTGGCGAAAACACGGTGGGGATCCGTTACGGCACGGACCCGGTGTTGCGCGATGAGTTCATCGTGATCTCGGCGCACCTCGATCACCTGGGTGTCAACGACAAGCTAAAGGGCGATCAAATTTATAACGGAGCGATGGACAATGCCAGCGGCGTAGCCAGTCTGATTGAGGCGGCGAGGCACTTGAAAGAATCGAAGGTGGCAATGAAAAGGAGCGTGGCGTTTGTCGCGCTGACGGGCGAGGAGAAGGGGCTGTTGGGATCGACTTGGTACGCGCAACACCCGGTGTTTGGCAAAGACAAAAAAGTCAAAATGGTGGCCGACTTGAACATGGATATGTTTCTTCCGCTGTTTCCGCTGAAGGCGCTGATGATTTTGGGCGTAGATGAATCCACGCTCGGAGATCTGGCGAAGGAGGCGGCCGAGAAAGCTGGCATTGAGGTTTGGGCAGATCCGGCGCCGGAACGCAATACGTTTACGCGCAGCGACCAGTACAGCTTTATCCGCAACGGCACTCCGGCCCTGGCGTTCAAATTCGGATACAAGAAGGGAAGCCCGGAGGAGAAAACGGTGCAGGCGTGGTTGCGGGATCGTTATCATTCCCCCAGCGACGACCTTTCGCAGCCTGTGGAGAAAGACTCGGCTGCCCAGTACAACCGCATCCTTACGTCGATCATACAATCGGTTGCCAATTCCCCGGAAACTCCCCAATGGAAGGATGCGAGCTTCTTCAAACGCTTCGCAAAGCGCTAAGTGGCAAGTTACTTCATCCTGTTACCTGCGGGCAACGACGAAGAGAAGGACATGTTCATCGCGGATTTGTTTGAGGCTGGCACAACGGGCGTGGCCGAGATGGACGAGCCGGGCGGGCGGTGGACGTTAAAGGCCAGTTTCGACACGCTTGAGGCCGCGAGTGGGTTTGGCGTGCCCGTCGAGATCGACGA
>JANXUM010000115.1 GCA_025356215.1 Bryobacter sp.
GCCTGTCGCATCGTTGGTCGTCGATACCGCCACGCAGTAAAAGAACGGCCCGCTAAAATTCGGACCCAGCGCGAGCTGTGCGAAATACCAGCGCTTCGCCGCCTTGTCGAAAAGTACGCCGACGTCCCCGTCGTTCTCCGATTCGCACTCCCCGCCGAACCCCTTCCAGATCTGGTTGCCATCTACCGGCCCCAGCACCGCGTTACCCGTCGTCTTATCGAAAACAGCGAAAGCCGAGTTCACCCACTGTACGACCTGTATGTCTCCTACCGAGCCATTGGTGTCAGGAGGTGCCACCTGAACGGAATACGTCCCGGAAGGCCCAACAAATCCCGCACCTACTCCGTCCAGGCTCTTTGGTGCTGAACGGGCCGCCGGGGGCTACAGGCTATGGCGAGGGCCGGCCGAAGGCGCACGAGGTTGTGGCTTACTGGCCAGCGCTACTGCCGCGCGAGGCAGTAACAACGCGCATCGAGGTGTTGGGATGAAGATCCAGCTTGGGCGCATCGCGCATGCGCGGTCGGGAGACAAGGGCAACTTGGTCAACATCGGGGTCATCGCCTATAACCCCGAAGTTTGGCCGGTATTGTTGCGCGAGGTGACGGCGGAGCGGGTGAAGGCGCACTTTGCCGAGCGGATCGAAGGCACGGTCACACGCTATGAGTTACCCAAGATCCACGCCTTGAACTTTGTCTGCACCGAGGCGCTGATGGGCGGCGGAACGCTGAGTCTGTTGAGCGATGCGCAAGGAAAATCGTTCGGCGGCGGGATCCTCAACATGGAGGTTGAAATCAGTGATACGATGCTCGCACTATGCGTCTCGTAATGGTCATCCTCACCCTGTTGTGCGTTGCGTCGGTTAACGCCCAGACAATCTCCGGCTCGATTGCTGGCACGGTTCTCGATTCCAGCGGCAATGTCATCCCTGCCGCCACCATCAAGCTATTGAGTGAACGCACGGGCGAGGAGCGGAGCGCTTCGACCAACGAGAAGGGCGACTTTGTTTTCCCCGCGCTTCAACCGGGCGCTTATACGGTGATCGTCGAGGTGGCGGGTTTCCGCCCTTATCGCAAGACCGGCAATGAGTTGACCGCAGCCGAGCGACTGAGCGTCGGCAATCTGCTGTTAACGGTAGGCGCGGTGAGCGAGTCGATTACGGTCGCAGCCCAGGCCGTCACCGTGCAGACTGGTTCGACCGAGCACTCGGCTTTAATCGGAGAGCGGCAGTTGGAACAGATCTCGATCCGAGGGCGCGACGTGGTCTCAATGTTACGCATTCTCCCTGGTGTCTCACAGCAGGTGGATACGGAGTTTCTGGGGGGAAGCTTCGGTACGCAGTCCCCCAACGTGCAAGGCACGCGCAGCAATTGGAACAGCCTTCAGGTAGACGGAGTGACGGGCAACGACCTTGGCAGCCCCGGAACCTTTTCGAGCCCGATCAACATGGACGCGATCGGAGAGGTGAAGGTGCTGCTAAATAACTATCAGGCCGAGTTTGGCCGCAATGGCGCCAGTTCGATCAACGTGGTGACTAAGTCTGGATCGCGCGAGTATCATGGCACGGGCTATTGGTACAAGCGGCACGAGAGCTGGAACGCGAATAACTTCTTCAACAACCGCACGGGCGTGCCGTTGCCGATCTATCGGTATTCAACACTGGGGGCGACCTTGGGCGGGCCGGTGCCGCTTGGCAAGGTTTGGAGCGGGGCCAAGGACAAAGTGTTCTTCTTCTACTCATTTGAGAAGTCGGACGTCAAGAACCCGCAGGCTGTGCGCCAGGTGACGGTGCCGACGGCGCTCGAACGGGTGGGGGACTTCTCGCAGACGGTCGATCTCAGCAACAAGCTGATCGCGATTCGGGACCCGCAGACCAACGCGAGCTTCCCAGACAACAAGATTCCGGTGAGCCGCCTGGATAAGAACGGGCAGGCCATGTTGAACATCTTCCCGCTGCCGAATATCCTGAACCGGGCGGTGACGGCGGGCAATTACAACTACCAGTTCCAGGAAGCGATCGATCAGCCACGGAATCAACATCTATTCCGGATCGACTTACGGCCAACGGCGAAAGACACGTTGAACGTGCGCGGGTCGACTTGGTTTGCCGACTCCATCGGTTACGCGGTGGCGGCTGGCTCTTCCAACTGGGGGCTGGTCAAGCAGCGCTACATTTTCACAGATAACGGCATCGTGCTCAATTGGGCGCGGATCCTGTCTCCGCGGATGGTGAACGAGTTTACGGGTGGTGTGCGGCACTCTGTTGAGAAAGGCCCGCCCGCCAGTGACGAAGACTTGAAGAACGTGCTGCGCAGCGCGCGGGGCCTCAGCACGCTCGGCCAATTCTATCCGGGTAACAACGTGCTGGGCGTGATCCCGCAAGCCAGTTACGGCGGAGTCACCAACGCGGCGGCGATCACTTACGACGGGCGCTTTCCGTTGCGGGGCGCGGACACGGCGATCAACTTCAGCAATAACCTGACTTACACGATGGGCACGCACACGCTGAAGGCCGGAGTATCCTATGAGCGTATCCGCAACTATGAAGGAGAGCAGGGCACCTACGGAGGCAGCTACGCCTTCGCGCGCGACGTCAACAATCCCTTCGACAGCAACTACGCGTATTCGAACGCGGTATTGGGTAACTTCCAGTCGTATCAGGAATCCGCATCGCGGCCCTCGAACGAGGGGCGCAAGACAACGATGGGCTGGTTTGTACAGGACACATGGAAGATCAATAAGAAGCTGACGATGGACTACGGTATGCGCTTTGTGTGGTTCAACCAGTGGTATCACGCAACGCAGACCGCGTCGGCCTGGGCGTTTGAGCGTTACGACCTGAAGAAGGTCCCGGCGTTGTTTGCACCGATCACAACGGCCGCCGGGCGGCGGGCGGTGAATCCGTTGACAGGTGAAATTCAGCCGGCGGTGTTCATCGGGGCCTTTGTGCCGAACAGCGGCAATCCGTTTAATGGCTCGGTCACGGCGAGCGACGCGACGTATCCGCGTGGGTTTCGCGACCAGGCGCCGGTTCTGTATGAGCCGCGCATCGGGCTTGCGTACGATCCGTTTGGCGACGGCAAGACAGCGATCCGCGCCGGCTTTGGCACTTTCCACAACACAGTGGCGCCGGGCGTGCGCGGCTTCTCTCAGAATCCACCGACGCAGCAGACACCGCAGATTTACTATGGCAACCTGGCCACTTACTTAAACTCGTCGGGGGTATTGTTCCCGAACAACACATCGACCTTTGAGAAAAAAGCTGTTACGCCCGCGTTGTATAACTTCACGTTGAGCGTTCAGCGCGACATTGGACGCGGGACGGTACTGGACGTTAGTTATGTCGGCAATGTCGGTCGTCACTTGCAAGTGAGCCGCAACATCAACACGGTACCGTACGGGGCGCGGTACCTGGCACAGAATGCGGATCCGTCGAATCCTTCAACGCCATTGGCGGACAACTTCTTCCGGCCGTATCCGGGCTGGGGGAATATCACTTATAACGATTTCTCCAGCACGTCGAATTACAACGCGCTCCAGACAACGGTGAACCGGCGCTTTGCCAAAGGTTTGAGCCTCAGCGTAGCCTACACTTACTCAAAAGCCATGGGCTATGGAGACGACGACGGCAGCGGCGTGGCTAACTACAGGCCGATCCGGGTCTGGAATTACGGCAAGCTGGGTTTTGATCAGACCCATATCTTTGTGACGAACTACATTTGGGACCTGCCGGGCGGAAGCAAATTCGTACCGAACAAGGTAGGCCGATTGGTACTGGACAAGTGGCAGATCTCGGGGATCACGACGTTCAACAGCGGCACGCCGACGGGTGTGGGATTCAGCTTGGTGGATGGCGCGGATTTGAGTGGCGGTGGCGACGGCAACCGGATCATCGTCAACGGCAAGGCGCAGAACGACATTGGCAACCGCACTTTCTCGCAGTTTTTCAACACAAGCGTGTTTGCGCGGCCCGCCAAGGGTGATCCGGGCAATGCGCCGAAAGACGTCTTCCGGCTTCCTGGGCAGTCAAACTTCGACATCAGCTTCTTCAAGGTGATTCCGCTGGCGAGTGAAAAGAAAAGCCTGCAACTGCGCTGGGAGATGTACAACGCCTTTAACCACACCCAATTCAACGCAGTCGACACAACGGCCCGCTTTGACGCGGCGGGCGCGCAGGTGAACACGCGATTCGGTGAAGTTACAGGCGCGCGGAACCCCCGGCGCATGCAGGCTTCATTACGCTTCCGCTTCTAAGCGGTTTTCTGCTTGAGGACGTCGACTAATTCCTGGACTGCGGCGGCGCTGCGGTCCAGTTCTTTTTGTTCCGCGGCTTCGAGCTTGATCTCGTAGATTTTCTCGATGCCGGCGGCACCGAGTTTACAGGGAACGCCGACGAAGAGGCCTTTGACGCCGTACTCGCCTTCGAGCAGAGCGGCGCAGGGGAGGACCTTTTTCTTGTCCTTCAAAATGCTTTCGACCATCTCGACTGTCGCGGCGGAGGGAGCGTAGAAGGCGCTACCGGTTTTGAGGTACTTGACGATCTCGGCACCGCCGTCGCGGGTGCGTTGGACGATGGCATCGATGCGGTCCTGGGGGAGCAATTCGGTGAGCGGAATGCCGCTGACGCTGGTGAGGCGCACGAGGGGCACCATGGTGTCACCGTGGCCGCCGAGGACCATCGCGCTAACGCTTTCCATCGAGACGTTCAGTTCCTGGGCGATGAAGGTGCGGTAGCGCGCGGTATCGAGAACTCCGGCCATACCGACGACGCGGTGCTTGGGGAAGCCTGATACGAGATGGGCGGTGTAGCACATGGCGTCGAGCGGGTTGGTGACGACGACGATGATCGCGTTGGGCGAGTATTTCATCGCGCCTTCGGTGGCGCTTTTGACGATCTCGTAGTTGGCCATGAGAAGGTCGTCTCGGGTCATGCCGGGCTTGCGGGGGAAGCCGGCGGTGATAACGACGACGTCTGAATTTTCAGTAGGGGCATAGTCGTTGGCTCCGGTGACGGAGACGTCGTAGCCCTCAACGGGGCCGCTCTCAAGAAGGTCGAGGGCTTTGCCTTGAGGGACGCCCTCCATCACATCGACCATGACGACGTCGGCGAGTTCCTTGTTGGCGATCCGGAGGGCGCATGAGGCTCCTACGTTGCCTGCACCGACTACTGTTACTTTTTTACGCATTGCTTCCTTTCGACTGCGGGGGTGAAACTCAAATTATATCCATGGCACTCCTTCCTTTTCGATGCTGCTTCCATCCGGGCTACGATTTGCGGCTCGGGGACCACGTTTTTCCTTCTCGAAAGTTCGTGGGGATTCGGGATTGGCTTTGGTCTGAAGGTTTGTTGAGCGAGAAGAATCTGATTGCGGCGGAGTCGGCGAGGCGGGAGGATTTGCTTCGCGTGCATTCCGCCGGGTGGGTGGACGGGTTGCTTGGGGGGACGTTGTCGCCTGGGCAGATTGCCCGTTTGGAGATTCCATATTCAGAGGCGATGGCGATTGGGTTTGCTTTGCACGCCGGGGGAAGCATTGCGGCGGCGGAGGCGGCGCTAGAGGACGGGGCGGCGTTTAACATTGGCGGGGGATTTCATCATGCTTTTGCCGGGCACGGCGAGGGGTTTTGCGCGGTGAACGACATTGCTGTCGCAGTGAGGACGATGCAGGGGCGGGGGCGGATTCGGAACGCACTGGTTGTTGATACCGATGTGCACCAGGGGAATGGGACCGCTGGGATTTTTGCCAGCGATGAGAGTGTGTTTACACTGTCGATTCATCAGTTGAACAACTATCCTTATGTGAAGACTCCCAGCGATCTGGATGTCGAGGTGGGGGATGGCGTTGGGGATGAAGAGTACCTGGAGTTGCTTGGCGGGGCGCTGGACACCGCGGGTAGGAGATCGAGACCGGAGTTGATCGCTTATGTCGCGGGGAGCGACCCTTACTTCGACGACCAGCTTGGGGGGTTGAAGCTCAGCGTCGACGGCATGTTTGAGCGGGACCGGATGGTGGCTTCGTTTGCGCGGAAATTGGGCGCGCCCGTGTTTGTAGGGTTGGCCGGGGGGTATGCGCGGAAGTTTGCGGATACGGTTTTGTTGCATGGGAATACCGCACGGGCGCTGGCGGACGCGACTCGGGCGTCCGCCTTGTAAAGGGGGGGGCAGATTCGGTTTTCAAAGAGCTTGTTTGGGTTGCTTGGAATCGCATACCCC
>JANXUM010000125.1 GCA_025356215.1 Bryobacter sp.
ATGCTGGCGCGGTCGAACTGAGTACTGGAGGCGGGTCCAGGGAGGTCCTTCCAGCCAGTCGCGAACGAAGCAGACGGCCTTTACCTGCTGAACCTGAAGCATCTGCACGGCCCCCTCTCGATTGAGGAGTTGAATGTCGGCTCCCTGGAAGGGATTGGCGGAATCGACAAATCCGGGCACGGAGCCGCGTTCGAATCGATAGACCATCGCTTTCTTGGCGGTGCCGGTAGTCACAGGCTGCAAATCTCCCGCAGGGGGCTGGGAAACGCCAAATTCGTATTAAATTGTTTCAAACAGAAATGCCAGTATTGTATCATTGGCTCAATGTTCGGCCAGGCATCCTTTGCGGCTGCCGTAAGGTCGTATTTGACTTACTGCAGAGTCGAAAAAGGTCTTTCCGTATCGACGCTCGAAGCCTACGGGCGTGATTTCGATGCTTACTCCCGATGGCTGGAGCAAGCGCGGGAAGAAGCATTTGCGCGTGTGTCCGTACTACAGGCCTTTCATGCCCATCTCATCGAGTCGCGCTTGAGCGCGAGAAGTATCGCACGAAAACTCTCGGCACTGCGGGGGGCGATGCGCTATCTGGCGGCCGAAGGCCGCTTGGCGGAAGACCCGTCCGAGTTTCTGACGAGCCCCAAAGCGACCCGGAAGTTACCGAAGGCGATCGCCGGGGAACGTTTGCTCGCTTACTCGGAGGCTTTCGACCTTTCGACGCCCAAGGGATTGCGGGATCGCGCGATGTTTGAGCTTTGTTACTCGTCGGGGCTGAGGGTTTCGGAACTGACGGGCTTGCGCCGAGCAGATTACAACGACGCTGCCCAACGGCTGCGGGTGACCGGCAAGGGTAACCGGCAGAGGCTTTTGCCGGTGGGTGCCGAGGCGGGACGAGCGATTGACCAGTATTTGGCGGAGGCGCGGCCGTTGCTGTTGAAAGACCGCGTGTCGGCTTATTTATTTGTGAGCTCGCGGGGGCCCAAGCTCGACCGCCGCTCGTATTGGCAGGTCCTGCGCCTGCTGAATCTTTCGATCGGGAGCGCCAAGCCGCTGCACCCGCATATGTTGCGACACTCGTTTGCCACCCATTTGCTGCAAGGCGGCGCAGATTTGCGCAGCGTGCAGGCGATGCTGGGCCACGCCGACATATCCACGACACAGATCTACACCCATGTGGAGCAGGACCGCTTGCGGGGGATCGTCGACCAATTCCATCCAAGGGAAGCCAAGAAACTATGAGCGACTACATGTTCATGCTGGAGAGCCACCTCAGCCAGGCGCAGAATGCCGTCATTGCCGAGGTGCAGCGAATGATGGCCAAGCTCCAGATCAATGTATTCCTGACGGGCGGAGCGCTCAGGGACATGCTGGCAGCGTTGCCGGTGAGAGATCTGAATTTCACGCTGGAGGGGTCGCCGCTCAAGCTGGTGAAGGCACTTGAAAAAGAAGCGGGCATGAGGGTGGTCAACGCGGACGAGACGCGCAAGAGTTACGAGGTGGCGTTTGCCAACGGCGTGCTGGCGGAGATCTCGATGGCTCGCACAGAGAAGTATCTCAAGCCGGGAAGCCCTCCCAAGGTGGTGCCAGCGACGATACACGAGGATTTGCGGGGGCGGGATTTTTCGATCAATTGTTTGGCGATCTCCCTGGCGCAGGGGTCTCGCGGGTTGTTGCTGGACCCGACGAATGGGCTGTCGGATTTTAGTTTGCGGGAACTGCGGACCGTGTCGAGCCACACATTGATGGACGACCCTTCGCGGGTGATGAAGCTGATGACGTTGCAGGCGCGGCTGGGCTTTCAACTGGATGAGCGCACCAAGGCTCAATATGAGCGGGCGCGCGAGGCGAAGATTGAAGAGTCCATTTCACCCGAGGCGTTGCGGCGCGAGATCGTCAAGATCGGTGAGGAATTTAACCCGCTGCCGATTCTGGAAACGTTGGAGCGAGAAGGGTTTCTGAAGTTATATTTCCCCGCATTTTCAGGCGCGAAGCTGAACGCGGCGGGATTTCAGAAGTTACTCAAGCTGCGGGGAATGGTACCGTTTGGCACTCACCTGAAAGAAGACCGGTTCTCTCTGTTTATGTTTACAATCAGCGAGAAGTGGACGCCGAAGGAAAAGCTGGAGTTTATCAAGAACTGCAAGCTGCCCAAGCGAGAAGCGGACGCCTGGAAGAACCTCGAGTCGAAGACGAAGGGTTTGGGCAATACGCTGAAGTCGGCCAAGCTGCAGAAACCGTCGCTGATTTACGCGGCACTAGTGGACGCCCCGGCGGAATACATTTTTGTGCTGCTGAGCAAGTCGCCTTTGCGATTGGTTCAAGACAGGATCAAGAACTACTTGCAAAGGCATCTCCCGATGGCGATGGAGGTGACGGACGACGATGTCGTTGAGGCCGGGGGCGTGCTGGGAACGCCGAAAGCCCAAGCGATTCGCAAGCAACTGATCGCCGCAAAGTTGGATGCGCGACCGAAGAAGGTTCCTATGGCTGAGACGGCTTACAATCCTCAAGCCGCAGTTTAAAAGCACTTACTTCGCGCCAGGCATTGCCCGCGCGAACCTCGATACGGAGTAGGCCTTTCTTGTCGTCGACGCGGACCCGCGAGGCGGTGGAGGCGGCGCGCTGGCCTAGTTGAGCTGTTTTGGGTATGCGGTTGGAGATCTCTCGCAGGTCCCAACTGGAGCCGCCGGTCTGGGTCTCGAAAAGCTCGTATTTGCCAGCCTCGCCGCTCCCTTTGTTGTCCACAAGAAGCCAGCCTCGCTTGGCGGATTGGAAGGCAAAGTCTTCCACGACGCCGACGCGGCTTTCGGCGAAGAGATCGGACTTGCGCCAAGTTCTGCCGCCGTCGGTGGTGAGGAGGATGAACGGATCGCGGGGGAGCGCGAGGGAGGCGTGGCCAGCGAGCCAGCCATTGGAGAAATCGAGGAACTGCATGCCTTCGAGAGCGCTGGCCTTGAGGCGGGGGTGGGCTTCGCGCCAAGTGGCGCCGTCGTCCTCGCTGATCAGCAAGAGGGATTGGAGGGTGGCGGCCTGGGTGTGGAGGTTGCCGGCGAGGACGAGCACTTGGCCGGTGGATTCGACGCCGGAGATTTCAAGGAAAGTCGGGCAGGGCTCGGAATCGTTGCAGGTGAGGCCGATCGCTGCGAGGTCGATTTCGGAGCAGAGGTTGGGGACCAGAATGGGCCCGTCGGCGATTTTATAAACCGGCGGCCCAACGGCCGCTTGCGCCAGCATCCAGAAGTAAGCGAAGAGGAGCACACCCTCATACTAGACTGTAGTGAGCTTGATGTTCCCGTGGTCTTCCGCAAAAGATACGCCGCTTAAGCCGCTGCCGTTGTCGCAGAGGCAGAAGGCGTATTCCGCAGCGACAGGGGTCGTCTACCAGTACATATTCGCGGGATTGGGCGGAAGACGGCACGTTTTTGAAGTGAGCGCAGACAGGCAACAGCCATTTCATTTGTCGATCGAGTTGCCGTTGGAGGGGCTGGAGCTTTGCGCGGCGAGGATGGGATCGCCTCTGCGCTGGAACGAGGAATACGCGCTGGCGAAATTGAGCCTGTTTGCGGCGATGGATGAAGGGGCCAACTTAAGGGAGACGCTTCGACCGAGCGGCGAGGAGCTGCTGCGATACATGGACGAGTTGAAGCTGGGCTAAGTTGAGCAACGAACCTAACGCCGGCTACCCGGCGCCGCTAGACCAGTTGGCGGGGCGAGAATTCTCATTTCATCCGTCGATTGTGAATATCGAGACGAACTTGTGGACGGTGGTGGAGGCGAACTGGTCGGAGTTTCTGGTGCGCAACGTGGCGGACCAGACGCAGGTATGGGTGCCGCGGCGATTTCTGGGGGCGCTGTCGGCCTCCGACCGTCCGGTGATGATTGTTGGGCTTGAGAAGCAGTTGGAATACAAGGCCGGGCAGGTTTGGCCGGTGCAGAAACGGGTGATCGAGATGCCTCGGGCACCGGGCGCGGCGGAGAAGGTTGAGTTGCTGGAGAGCGAGCCGAAGCTGAGTTTGGTGGCACCGCCGATGCGGTTTGACGCCTCGGAGAAAAAGCTTGGCCGGTTGATTTTGATGGTGTTGGTTGGCGGTGTGCTGGTGGTGGCCGGGGGGATCGCGATTTTCCGCGGTGAGCGCTCAGGCGAGATGATCGCCTACAAGGCGGTTGTACAGGAGAGCCTGGGTTTGGGCCCGGAAGACGACTATTTTGCGGTTGTGCGGAAGCTTGGAGAGCCGGTCTCGGATCGTTGGAAGAGCGATGGCGAGAGTTTGCAATATCAGGTGCTCACTTATCCGACGAGGAATTTGAACGTGATTTTGACGGGACGCGAGCGCAAAGACGTTCACTATGCCGGTGCGCTGGACAGCGATTGGAAGGTTGTGGATAGCGTTACGCAAAAGGGCGGATCGAACACTTACAGTGTTCTTGCGAAGCTGCCGCGCTTCTAAGGTTGGCGGCGGCTTAGATACAATTGCCGGATATGAAGGCCACCTTACGGACCCTGCTTTGGGTTGCAATCGCTCTGCTGGGCGCGGGTTGTTTGAGCGCGGTTGCGTTGAAGCGTGGCGAGGCGATCAACTCGATGTGGATCGTCGTGGCGGCGGCGTGCGTGTATCTGGTTTCTTATCGTTTTTACGGACGCTTTATTGCATCGAAGATTTTGGCGTTGAAGGACGACCGGGCGACGCCCGCTGAGCGGCTGCGCAACGGGCACGACTTTGAACCGACGAACAAGTGGATCGTATTTGGACATCACTTTGCGGCAATTGCAGGACCTGGGCCACTGGTTGGACCGACGTTGGCGGCGCAGTTTGGATATCTTCCGGGGACGCTTTGGATCATTCTGGGCGCGGCGTTGGCCGGGTCTGTGCACGACCTGTTGATTTTGGGGGCTTCGATCCGGCGCGACGGCAAGAGCCTGGGGCAGATGGTGAAGGAAGAGATCAGCAAACTGGGTGGCACGACGGCGATGGTGACCGTGCTGCTGATCATGATCATCCTGATGGCGGTGATCGGGTTAGTGATTGTGAACGCGCTCAAGGGCAGCCCGTGGGGGACATTTACGATCGCGGCAACGATGCCGATTGCGATCTTTATGGGGCTGTATTTGCGATTCCTGAGGCCCGGCAAGGTGATGGAGATCTCAGTGATTGGGTTTGTGCTGGTTGTGCTGAGCATTTTTGGCGGGCAGTGGGTGGCGGAGTCGACGACGCTGGCACCGTGGTTCACTTTCAGCGCGACTACGCTGGCGATGATGCTGATCGGATACGGTTTTTTTGCGAGCGCGCTGCCGGTGTGGCTGCTGCTGGCGCCACGCGATTACTTGAGCACTTTTGTGAAGCTCGGGGTTGCGGGAATGCTGGCGGTGGGTGTGTTGCTGGTGAGGCCGGAATTGAATTTGCCAGCGATGACGCGGTTTGTGGATGGATCGGGACCGATTTTTGCGGGGAGCGTTTTTCCGTTTTGTTTCATTACGATCGGTTGCGGGGCGTTGTCGGGTTTTCATTCGTTGATTTCGTCGGGTACGACATCGAAGCTGTTGGCGCGCGAGGGCCACGCGCTGCCCATTGCTTACGGCGCGATGCTGGTGGAGGGGATGGTGGCGATCATGGCGTTGATCGCGGCTTGCGCAATGGAGCCGGGGGTGTATTTTGCGATCAATTCGCCGGCGGGAATTGTGGGGGCGCTGCCGGCGGCGGCGGTGCAGACGGTAAGCGGTTGGGGATACCCGGTGACCGTGGCGCACATGGAAGAACTCGCCAGGAGCGTGGGCGAGAGTACGCTGTTTGCGCGCACGGGCGGGGCGCCATCGCTAGCGCTGGGAATGGCGCATATCTTTTCGAAAGGCCTTTCGTTGACGGCGGATGGCGGCAAATCGATTCTGAGCTTCTGGTATCACTTCGCGATCATGTTTGAGGCGTTGTTCATCCTGACGACGATCGACGCGGGGACGCGGGTTGGGCGGTTTCTGTTGCAGGATCTGGTGGGGCAGGTGTACAAGCCGTTTGGCCGAACGAGTTGGATGCCTGGCGTGGTGATGGCGAGCGCGCTGGTGGTGGCGGGCTGGGGCTGGTTTCTGTATCAGGGGGTGCTGGACCCACTGGGGGGCATCAATTCGTTGTGGCCGCTGTTCGGCATTGCGAACCAATTGCTGGGAGCGATTGCGCTGTGTCTGGCGACGACGATCCTGCTGAAGATGTTCCGGTGGAAGTACGTGTGGGTGTCGGCGATTCCGCTGGCTTGGATGCTGAGTGTGACCTTTACCGCTGGCTTGCAGAAGATTTTTGCGGCGAATCCGCGGTTGGGTTTTCTGGCGCGGGCCGAGCAACTGGAGGGGCAGATCGCGACGGGCAATTTGGGCGCGGCGAAGGCGACGCAGTTGCAGCAGTTAATTTTCAACGAGCGGATGGACGCGGCGATTTGCGGGTTGTTTTTGGTGTTGACGCTGTTGATTGTTCTTGAATCGGCGAGGGCCTGGTATCGCGTGCTTTACGGAACGAGCGCGTCGAAGGTGAGCGAGACTCCGTTTGTGGCGACGCAATTGCAGGCAGGGGAGATCTAGGGTGCGGTGGCTAATCTTGGCACCGGTGTTGTTGATGGCGGCCGCGCCAGGGCCTCTGCCGAGTCTGCGTGAGCAGGCGTCGATCCAGCAAGGGTGGCTGAAGTATCGCCTTGATACTTTTCTGCCGCAGTTGATGCGCAAGTACGGTGTTGACATGTGGGTGGTATCGAGCCGCGAGTACAATGAGGACCCGGTGTTTTTTTCGCTTGTGTCGCCGACGATGTTTGCGGCGCGGCGGCGAACGATTTATGTGTTTTTCGATCGCGGCGCGGAGAAGGGCGTGGAGCGGCTGGCGCTGGGCGGGGGATCGCAAGGTGGGCTGTACGAGGTTTATCGCGACCCGGACAGTGGCATCGAGCTGTTTGGCGACCAGCAGTGGACGCTGCTGAAGAAGCTGATCGACGCGCGGCAGCCGAAGAAGATCGCGATCGATATTTCGCACACGCACGCTTTCTCGGACGGCTTGTCTGCCGGGGAGCGGGAACAGTTGGAAGAGACGATCGGGGCGGAGAACCGGAAGAAGCTGGTGCGGGCGGAGGGCTTGCCGCTCGACTATGTGGCGATGCGGCCGCCGGGAATGGAACCGGCTTATCGTAATTTAATGGAGAACGTGCACGCGATCATCGCGCGGGCTTTCTCGAGCGAGGTGATCCATCCGGGGAGGACGACGGATCAAGATGTGGTCTGGTGGTTGCGGCAGGAGACCCAGCGGCTGGGATTTGGGACGTGGTTTCAGCCGTCCATCCGGGTGCAGCGAAAGGATTCGCGGGCACTACAGATGCTGCAGGAGGACGCCCCGACGACGATCGAGCGTGGCGACGTGCTGTGGGTGGACTACGGGCTGACGGCGATGCGTCTGGCGACGGATACGCAACACATGGGGTATGTTCTGCGCGAGGGTGAGACGGGGCCGCCGGCGGAGATTGCACGGGCGCTAGAGAATTCCAAGAAGATGCAGGACATCGTGATGGCGCGGATGAAGGTGGGTAGGAGCGGGAACGAGGTGTTGGCCGAGGCGTTGAAGGAGATCCGGACGCTGGGTATCAAAGGAACCGTTTACTCGCATCCCATCGGAGACCACGGCCATGGGGCGGGTCCGTTGATTGGACTCTGGGACCGGCAGCAGGGAGTGCCGGGCCGCGGGGACGTCAAGCTGGTACCGAATACCTGGTTCTCAGTGGAGTTGTCGAGCCGAACGCCAATTCCCGGCTGGGGAGACGCCGAGCTATTTGTGGGGATGGAAGAGGATGCAAAGGTAGGGGCAGATGGAAAGGTAGAGTGGGTTCTGAGACGGCAGGAGAAATTTCATTTGATCCGGTGAAGACTGGTTCAACGGCGCTGAGGTATTCGCGGACGAAGGAGCGAGCCATCGAGATGCAGCCCTCGTGGCGGTACATGCGGAAAAAGGTTTGCTGAGCGGCGGCGGCGTCAAGGGAAGGGCAGAGCAGGGCGACGACGGTGGCGCTGGAGGAGATACAGTCGCGGCACTCTCTGCCGAGAGAACGGCAGTTTTCAGCGGTGACTGGCGGGTTTTGGTTGTCGTCGATTCCGATTAACATGACGTTTCCTTGCGGCGTTTATCAGTTGTAACCCGGATCCAGTGTTGGACATAGCCAGCGCGTGGGGGCTTTCTCAAACTACGGTGCGGGTATCCGTACCCTTCTCCAATACCCCCACCCGTGGGGATTGCAATTCAAAAAATTCACTGGGCATGGATCAAAGTGATGCAAAAGGGGCGGTGCTGCTGGTACGCTCAAAATGCGGACTGTGATTTTGCCCCAAGCACGGCCCGCAGCTTAAATCTCCTACAAAGACAAGCGTTTCCCGCATTCATGAACATCCGCTCGCTGTTTAGTCTATTTTCTTCCGACCTCGCAATTGATCTCGGAACCGCCAACACCCTTGTCTACGCGAAGGGCAAGGGCATCGTGGTGAACGAGCCCTCCATCGTGGCGATCAACAAAAACAATGGTGAAGTTGAAGCTGTCGGCAAGGAGGCCAAAGAAATGTTGGGCCGCACGCCGGGCAACATTGTAGCCATTCGCCCGATGAAGGACGGCGTGATCGCCGACTTCAAGGTGACTGAGCGGATGCTGAATTACTTTATTCAAAAGGCTCATGGGCGGAAGATGCTGGTGCACCCGCGGATCGTAATCGGTGTGCCGTCGGAGATCACGCAGGTGGAAAAGCGGGCGGTGATCGATTCGGCGTATCGGGCTAAAGCGAGCGAAGTGCACTTGGTGGAGCAGGCGATGGTGGCGGCAATCGGTGCTGGCCTACCGATTACCGAGCCTGGCGGCAACATGGTTGTCGATATCGGCGGGGGCACGACGGACGTCGCTGTGATCTCGCTGGCGGGCATCGTCTATGCGCGGTCTGTGCGGGTTGCCGGCAATGAATTGGACGAGGCGATCATCCAGTACCTCAAGCGCAAGTACAACTTGCTGGTTGGAGAGCGAACGGCGGAAATGATCAAGATGACGGTGGGTTCGGCCGCTCCGCTGGACAAGCCGCTGACGATGGAAATCAAGGGCCGGAACCTGATCGAAGGGGTGCCTCGGACGCTCACGATCGGCGACGAGGAGATTCGCGATGCTCTGTCGGAAGGAATTTCGACGATCATGAACGCGATCCGCGTGGCGTTGGAACGTACACCTCCGGAGCTATCGGCGGATATTTCGGATCGCGGGATTGTGCTTACGGGCGGCGGGGGATTGATCAAGAATTTGGACCGGCGGATCCGGCAGGAGACTGGCTTGCCGGTGTCGGTAGCCGAAGACCCGCTGGCTTGTGTGGCATTGGGAATCGGCAAGATGCTTTCGGATTTCAAGCTGCTGCGCCGAATTGCGATTGAGTAGCTGAGGGAGCGCCTCTGAGGCCGAATGGATGGTTTTCTTGGCAGGTACCGCAATTTATCCGTCCTGGTGATCGTCATCATGGCGCAATTGGTGTTGCTCGCCGTGCAGGTAAAGAACAACCAAGACGTGCGCCTGATCCGTGTTTGGGCCGTGACGGCGATTACGCCGCTTGCCCGGGTGCTTGAAGGGATTCGGGCAAACACTTTCGGATTGGCGGGCGAGTATTGGAAGCTGATCGAAATCCGGTCGCAAAACGGGGCGTTGAAGGTGGACGTGGACCGGCTGAAGCTGGAAAATCAGTATCTGAAGGAAGAACTTGCGACGGCCAAACGCATCGAGGCGATGGCTGGTTTTGTGCAGCGGAACCCAAATAAGACGCTTGGGGCGCGGATCATAGGCGCTGGCGCGGGCATGAATTCGAAGGTTGTGTTTATCGATCGAGGGTCGACCGCCGGAGTGCAGAAGGGGATGCCGGTGATCACGCCGGACGGGGTAGTGGGTAAGGTGACGGCTTCTTATCCGACCGGATCGCAGGTGATGCTGATCACGGATCCGACTTTTGCGTGTGGGGTTGTATCTGACAAGACACGGGTGCACGGGACGGCTCGCGGTCAGGGAAACAACCAACTGTTGGTGGACTACATTCAGAACGAGCAGTCGGTTGAGGTTGGGGAAGTTTTCTTTACATCGGGCGACGATCGATTGTTTCCGAAGGGGTTGCCGGTTGGGCCAGTGCGCGTGTCGCGGCAGGGGAAGTTGTTTAAGGAGATTTTCGTTGCGCCGGCGGCATTTGAGCGGGGACTGGAGGAAGTATTAGTGGTGCTGGAAGGAGTGCACCAGCAGATTCCCGACGCCTCGCAGATGGCGAATGTCGGGCCGGAGGCCAAGGCACTCGCACCGCCGCCGGTAGATCCGAAGGCAGCTTCGGCGACCGGCTTACCGACAGGGCCAAGCCAGAAGTTTCCCACCGACGCCGACAGGCTTATGGATCGCTACAAGGCATTGGGCGAGCAGCAGGGGGTTAGTTACGGGAATGGGGGGAAGGTGCCGAACTTTAACGCTCCGGTCGGACCGCGGGCGATTCCCAAGACGCCAGTTGCGCCGGTGGGTGAGCAACCGGTGACTGTGCCGCCGGCGGCTGCCACGCCCGGCACAACCGCGCCGACTGGGCCGCCACCGGGAGTAGGGTAAAGCCGATGCCCTCGCCTGAATTTACGGAGGCCAATTATGTCGACGGGAAGCGTCGCAAGGGAGCGTCCTCGACGTTTCGACCGATCGTTTTCTTCTTGGTGCCGCTGCTCTCGGTCCTGTTGGATATATTTTTGCCGCGCTTTGTCGAGTCGGCGCGGACGCTGGAGTTTCCGCTGCTGATCACGATTTATTTTTCGCTGATGAAGCGGCAGCCGATCGCCGGGATTGCCATCGGGGCGACGATTGGGTTGATGCAGGATTCCCTGTCGCAGCAACCGCTGGGGATGTTCGGCATTGTCAAGACGCTCGTGGGGTACTTTGCGGCATCGGTAAGTTTGCGCTTCGACGTCAACAATCCAGCACTGCGCTTCATGCTGTGCTGCTTCTTTTTTGTGTTTCATCAGTTTTTCTACTGGGTCATGGTGCGCGCGCTATTAGGGCAGGTGCCGAATATCAATACGATGGACGAGTTTGTTCGGGCGATTTTGAATTCCGCGATCGCGCTGCCTTTGTTTTTGGTGTTGGATAAACTAAGAGAGGACGAGGGTTAGCTCCCGAGTCCCAGGCAAGTTAGTGTTTTTCACAACCGGACGGCAGCAACGGGACCTTTATCCAGACCGCATGCGGCTGTTGCGCGACGAATCAAAGTTCGCGCAGGGGAAGATCGCGATTCTTCAATATTTCACGGTTGCCGTTTTTCTGTTTGTGTTGGGAGGCTACTGGAATCTGCAGATCCGGAACGAGGAATTGTATTCACTGAAGGCTGAGCGCAACCGGATCAAAGCGCTGCCGATGCCTGCGCCGCGAGGCAAGATTCTCGATCGCGAAAAACGAGTGATTGTGGACAATCATTCGAGTTTTTCGGTTTTGTTGTCGCGCGAAACTCTCCGTGACGAGCACCTGAAGCCAATTGCCGACGGCCTGGAGTTGGACTACGAGGAACTGGTGGCGCGATTGAAACGATTCCGTGCCCGGCCGAAGTATCAAGCGGTGATCATCAAAGAAGAATTGACGCCGTCCGACATCGCCTACGTGGAGTCCCATCGCGATCCCGACACATATCCTGAACTTGAGTTGATTCACACGGAGCGGCGCGTTTATCCGGCCAACGGTTTTGCGGCGCATATGATCGGCTATGTGGGTGAGGTGTCCGAGACGGAGTTGAACCAGCCAGATTTTGCCAAGTTTCAGCAGGGGGACCTTGTCGGCAAGACGGGGATCGAGCGTCAATACAACGACATCCTGACGGGTGTTGACGGGCAGCGGCAGGTGCTGGTGGACAACAAAGGGAATGAGCGGCGGGTACTTGGGATGAAGCCAGCAGTACCTGGGCAGAGCATCGAGCTTACGGTGGACTTGGACGTGCAGGCGGTGATGGAGTTGGCGATGGACGGGCGGCGGGGCGGGGCAGTGGCAATCGACCCCCGCAACGGGGAAGTGCTGGCGATGACATCCAAGCCGGGCTACGATCTGATGAAGCTGTCCTCGCGCGAGCGGACCAAGGAGTGGCGGGAGATTTTTGCCAACCCCGACAAGCCACTGCTGAACCGGGCCATCCAGGCGCAACTGGCTCCGGGATCAACATTCAAGCCGATTGTGGCACTGGCTGCGCTGGAGGGTGGATTTATCACGGCCGATACCTCTTTCAATTGCTCTGGCGGTTTGAATTTCTATGGCCGATATTTTCATTGCCACAACAAACATGGGCACGGCGCGACAAGTTTGAAGAAGGCGCTGGCGCAATCCTGCGACGTTTATTTTTATAACGTCGGGGACAAAATCGGGATCGATCAAATCTCGAAGTACGCCGAGTTGCTGGGATATGGGGCGAAGACGGGCATCGATCTTCCGTCCGAGGCGGAAGGACTATCCCCGTCGAGTACCTGGAAGATTCGGACCTTGCGATCAAAGTGGTACGGCGGCGACACGGTAAACGTTGCCATCGGGCAGGGTTACCTTACAGCGACGCCAATTCAGTTGGCGGTGGGTATCGGCGGGATGGTGATGGGCGGGATCTGGCACACGCCGCATATTCTGAAAAACGGGGACGCACCGGTTAAGCCAGCGCGCAAAGCAGACCTAAATCTCGATCACGTGCGACTTGTGATGGACGGCATGTGTGACGTGGTAAATGGGTGGGGTACGGCTACCAACGCGCGACTGCCGGGCGTGGAGATGTGCGGAAAGACAGGAACCGCGCAGACGGCTTCCAATGAGTATCAGAAGGCGCGCAACATCCGGCTTAAGGACAATGCGTGGTTTGTGGCATTTGCTCCGAGGGTGAATCCTGAGATCGCGGTCGCGGTTCTTTTCGAGGAAGGCGATCACGGGCCGTTGGCTGGGAACATCGCAAGGGACATCGTTAAGGCTTACTTCGATAAGAAGACACGCCGGGAACTGAGCCAGAGTGGCGTACCGGCGGTGACGGCCAGCGTTCCTTCCGGCTTACCCGCGACACGAACGGGAACGATGAACTGATGTTCACACTCCGCTCATTCAGGGAGCTGGATTGGACGCTGCTGATTTTGGCGTTGATCCTTTGCGGGGTCGGGGTGTTGCAGATTTATTCGGCCACGCAGACGAGCGATTTGGCAAATCATTGGTGGAAGCAAGTGCTGTATATCGTCGCAGGGGTGGTGGTCTTTTACTTAGTCAGCCAAGTGGACTATCACACGCTAGTGGGGCAATCTCCCGCGCTGTATATCGCATTCGGCGTCGTGCTTTTCTTCCTGTTAATTTTGAGTCGGGTTGTACTTGGCGCCAAACGCTGGATCTCGCTTGGAGCAGGCTTCAAAGTTCAGCCGAGCGAGTTCATGAAGTTCGTCTTGATCTTGTTTGTGGCGCGATTTCTATCGGAGTTGAAGTCCGATTCGCTCAGTCTGCGGGATCTGTTGAAGCTGAGTGCGCTGGTGCTTGTTCCGTTTGGGCTGGTGGCGCTTCAACCGGATCTGGGCACGTCACTGTGCTACCTTCCGATTCTCGCAGTAGGCGTGTTACTGGCGGGTTTGAGCCGGCAACAGGCAGTCGTCATCCTACTGATTTTCGTTCTTGTTGTGCCGGTTGGATGGTTTGCGCTAAAGGATTACCAGAAGGCGCGAATTACAAGTTTCATGGATCCTGCGTCGGACCCGCAAGGGTCCGGATATCAGGTTTTGCAGTCCAAGATTGCGGTGGGCTCCGGTGGCATGTGGGGCTTGGGCGTAACTCGCGGAATGCAGATCCAGCTTCGCTTCCTGCCCTTTGCCCATACGGACTTTATCTTCGCCGCGTTTGCCGAAGAACATGGCTTTGTCGGCGTGGTCACCGTACTTGGGTTATATTTCCTACTACTGATGCAAATTTTGCAGAACGCCCAGACTGCCTCCGACAGAGCGGGTACCGCCATCTGTATGGGCGTCGGCGCACTGCTGCTTTTTCATGTTTTGGAGAATGCCGGAATGGTTGCCGGGTTGATGCCTGTGGCGGGGATTCCCCTGCCGCTTATGAGCTACGGCGGATCGAGCATTCTCTCATTTTTTCTGATGCTGGGGCTGGTCAACAATGTCCGCCTTCGCCGATTCTTGCAATGAAGACGAAAAACAACAATCCTGGGCCAACCCAATGAGTGCTTGCGCCTACACCGATCTCGATAACTTTAGCTGGAACGCTTTCGCCGGACCGGGCCGCCGCCTGAGGGGCATGATTGCTCCGATGGCCATCCGTTTTGGCGTCCCACACTTCAGCCACCAAACGTTTTTTACCACGCGCGGCGCGAATACCCCCGCGCCATCGGCGTGCTGTTCCGGTAGAGTCGAGATTTGATCGTGTGTACCAAGCCCAACGGTTCTCCAGGATTCCTCAAGGAGATGCCTGATGGCAAAAGAGTTAGTGATTTCCACCGGGCGGCACGAAACGCGTGTCGCGATCATGGAAGACGACCAATTGGTCGAGATCTATTTTCAACGCGCGAATGAGTATTCGCTAGCGGGTTCGATTCATAAGGGCCGCGTGACCCGGGTACTGCCCGGAATGCAGTCGGCGTTTGTCGATGTCGGGCTGGAGCGCGACACCTTTTTGTA
>JANXUM010000219.1 GCA_025356215.1 Bryobacter sp.
TCCCATTCCACCCCGGCGAGAAAAGGCGACGGGTGCCCGGCGCTGGCTATCACTAACTCTCCCCCAGGCGACAACCGCGCAATCGCGCAGGTCACAAAACCGCCTGACTTGCGCTGTACCAGCGAGCGGTTCATCTCCTCCAGCAACTCAGCCGGCCTGCTCGAATGCCGGTTCCGCAGCGCACCCAAAGCCAGCGCCACCACCATGGCGGCTTGCAAGCCCTTGCCGCTCACATCACCCACCACCAGCATCGTTCCGTCTGGTGAGGCGATCAATTCATAGAAGTCCCCACCAACTTCCAGCGCAGGCCGGTATACGGCCTCGGCACTGCAACCCGCTTGTTCCAAATTGTTCACCGACAACAGCGACATCTGCACATTGCGCGCAGCATCCATCTCCGCCGCCAGCCGGTCGCGTTCCGCTCGTTGCCGTTTCAAGCGTTCAAGGTACTCAACCGACATCCATACCGAAACCACAAGATAAGCCACAGGCGTAAGGGGAATCGAGAAGCCCTGCCACTGGATCTCGGTGCCCGCGAAGCCGAGAAAAGTACCTGCGGCGTTGACCCACAGGCTGATCAGGCTGGCGACCGATACAAGCAATGCAGGACCGACATAGGTCCTTTGCCAGAGCCGGATCATCGCCGGACCCAACGCTAGGCCTTGGACGAGCAATGCTGCAAGCGTAATAGGCACCTCCCAATAGGGATTCAGCAATTGCAGCAGCAAGGCCCCAAAATAGATCGAGGCCACGAACCATAGGGCATAGCGCCACGGCCGGCGGGCAAAGCCGAGAAAGTCGATCGAAGTGACTACCCAGCCAATCCAGCCCGCTGCATTCAAGGTGGAAAACAGTAAGTTCCACAAGCTAACCGCGTGCGATTCGTATCCCCGAACGTGGCTAAGGAGGCACCACAGGGCTCCCCAGGACGCGAGGAAGAGACCCAACCCGAAAAGGTCGCGCCTCCATACGATCAATAGATAAAGGCCCAAGGCGACTTGCGCCACCGAGACCAACAGGCGCGGTAAAACGGCATCTCGCCTCTCCCTCCAAAACTGATTCAGTACAGCTCGGGCCTCCGCTGGACTACCCAACTGGTAGGGGCCGCCTTCGACGAATAGCACGGCTGGCCAGAGCTTAACTTCCCAACAGCGCAAAGCAATTGTCACTTGGCCCGGCCCCAGCCCGCCCGGCAAGCGAAACGAACGCGGTTGCCAAGCTTCGACAAAGCGGCTGCCAAAGCCGGGGACATCTCCCACACGCTGACCGTTCACATACACCTCAAAGCTCGAAGCCACCCGCCCCAACACCAACACCGCCTCCGGCATCGCCGTCTCCAGCCTCACCGTTTTGCGCAACCAGAACACACCTCCGGCTGGCCGTTCCTTCCAAGGCAATTGCACCGAGCCCCAATTGCCATCGCCGGTCTCCGACCGCGCGAACTGCGGCGCATCTTCGCGCGACATCTGCCAAGGCCCTTCGAGCAAGGTCTGCGCTTCCAAAGAAGCCACCAGAAAGAAAAAAAGCAAGAACTTCACGACGATCTTCTAACCTCACTCCGATCGATTGTTGGGCAATTCGCCCGAGTCTCATGAAGCGATGCTACATATGGATACACGAGATAGATCATAATATGCCCCAAGTCCTAGTCCATTTCGATGAGGCAACATTGCAGGCCATCGATAGGATTGCGCCCGCCGCCAAGCGCCAGCGCGCCAATTTCATCCGCCGGGCCGTCAAGGATGCGCTTTTCCTCCGGGAGACCGAACGGATGCGGCCGAGTCTGCCGAGGTCTGGGAACTGCCGGAAGAGCGGAAGCAATGAACCAGTTCGAAATCTGGTGGGCGGACTTGCCGGCACCGCTACGATTACCTTTCGAAGTTGCTTGCCGTGGAGATCACATCCCCCGTGAGCGGGATCGCTTGTGAAGTGGCCTTGGGGCAAGATGAGGGGCTGTCCAAAGTCTGCGTTGCAAATTGCGACAGCTTGCGCATGCTTCCTCGTTCGTCGCTGACTCGCTTGGTCGGCCAGTTGGCGCCAGAGCGGTGGCTGGAAGCCAAGCGCGCGATGGGCGCCGCGCTGGGGTGTCGAGAGTTGACCGATCTCGATTAGCCGTCTCATGCTTTCCTCCGCACCGTCACCACCGTCACCCCAGTCACCCCAGTCACCACTGTGATGTCGGCGGTCTGGCCCCAGGCCATGGCGGCGTAGGCGATCTCCTGCGCGAGGCAGATCACAAATCCCACGCGTACCTGCTCTCGGTGACTACACGGAAGGGGTCATGACTCTGATCGATCTCCAATTGCCGGATGAGCAGGCGGCCCGTCTGGATCGCTTTGATAACAGTGTCCGCAAGTCTCGCGGAGAAGCAACCGCGGAGTCGATCGAAGAAGCCTTGCGCCGTGAAGAGTTGGCCCCACGACAGGGCGATCATGCACACTAGAAGATGGTGACGCTCGAAACGCTCCAACTCGAAAAGCGGCCCGCCATTCTGGCGCTGGCTCGGCTTCATGGCGCGTCGAACGTGCGAGTTTTCGGATCGGTGGCCCGCCGGGAGAGTGGCCCCGGCAGCGATATCGACTTCCTCGTCTACCTCGACGCCGGCCGCGATCTGTTCGATCTCGGAGGGCTGCAGGCGGACCTTCGCGACCTGCTGGCCACGTCCGTTGATTTGGTGGAATCCACCTGCCTTCACCCTTATATCCGCGACCGCGTCCTTGCCGAAGCGGTGCCGCTTTAGGGCGAAGCTGTGAAAGACCCGGTCCTCTATCTCCTTCACATCCGAGATGCTGCCGAGCGGATTCTTGAGTAGTCCGTCGCCAGCCAAGACCATTGGATGAAGAACAAAATGGCCACAGATGCGATTTGCCGTAACCTTGAGATCATTGGCGAGGCGGCCAACAAGCTCGGTGAAAAGTTCCGGGTCAAACATCCTCAAATCCCCTGGAGAGGCAGGATCGATGCCCGAAACATCCTGATCCACGCCTACGATCAGGTGAATCCGCAGCTCCTGGAGGACATTGTGACGAACGACATCCCAGCTCTGCTGACTCGCATTCGCGTGCTTCTCCAAGGGCACCCGTAGCGGCGGCCTCATCCATTCCTCCGCACGGTGACCACCGTTGTCTCGTCGCTCTGGCCCCAGGCCGTGGCGGCGGCCATCTCGCCACTTGCGTTGCAGTTCGGTAAAATAAAGGCATGAAGAAAGTCGTCCGCATCTTTCGCAGTTTTGAAGAAGCGGACGCCGCCGATGCTCTCGCGCGAAGCGAAATGAGCCCGCAAGAACGGGTCGAGATCTTTTTCGCGATCCGGGAAAGGGCCCACCCCAATGCCGCTCAGCAAGGACTTGCGCGAGTTTGTCGAGTGCTTGAACTCGAACGGAGTTGAGTATCTCGTTGTGGGAGCGCTTGCAGTCTCCTGGCATGGATACCCCAGATACTCTGCCGACATCGATTTCTTTGTAGAGGCCAGCCCAGCCAACGCTTCTCGTGTCCTCAGCGCCATCCAGCAG
>JANXUM010000230.1 GCA_025356215.1 Bryobacter sp.
CCCCCACACCACCGCCAGAGTCGTCTTCGCCAGCGGTGCCGTTGCCGCCCAGCCCAGCTTTGTGGTCGACGTCACTGAGTTCTTCGACCGCAAGATCGCCGCCCTGCGCGCCTACACAACCTTGTTTGCCGACACAGGCGAAGCGGTTGCCCGCGCCGAGCGCGAAGGCCGCCGCTTTGGCGACCTGATCGGCGTCAAATACGGAGAGGCCTTCGTCCAGCGGCTTCCGCTCAGCGGCAACCTCTTGTGATCCTTACCGATGAGGATTGGATGCGCCGCGCGCTCGATATCGCCATTGCGGGCGGCGAGGCAGGCGAAGTGCCGGTCGGTGCCCTGATCGTCGACTCCGCTGGCCGCCTGATTGCCGAAAGCCGAAATGCTCCCATCGCCCTGCACGACCCCACCGCTCACGCCGAGATCCTGGCCATCCGCGCCGCCGGGGCCGCCGTCACCAACTACCGCCTGGACGGTATGACCCTCTATTGCACACTTGAACCCTGTCCGATGTGCGCCGGCGCGCTGGTCAACGCCCGTCTTCGGCGCCTCGTCTTCGGTGCCCGCGATCTGCGCTTTGGGGGCGTCCGCAGCAAGTTCCAAATTGCCGATTCCGAGTTGCTCAATCACTCCGTCGAGATCGTCGAGGGGGTTCTAGGGGCCGAATGCACTGAAGTTCTGCTGGGGTTTTTCAAATCGCGTCGCTAGGTGTATACTAATGAAGAGAGTTCTTTTACCTATGAGTGGGCGCAAGCCCACTTTTTTATTGGTTTCGACGTTATTGGTTTAAGCGTATTGTTCTTGATTTAGTTTCACGCCCATGAAAATTGACGTAACTGATAGGATTCACGCGATTGCGGAGCAGGTGGCGATAGCCGCCGGGCTTGAGCTGGTGGACGCCCAGTTACTGGGCGGCGGCCGCCACCGTGTTGTTCGTCTCTTTATCGACAAGATCGGTGGCGTGACCCATGACGATTGCCAAGCGGTATCGCATGCCGTCGGCGATCTGATCGACGCCGAAGATTTCATCGGCGGAGACGCTTACACCCTTGAGGTTAGCAGCCCTGGCGTTGAGCGGCCGCTTTTCAAAGCCAAGGATTACGAACGCTTTGTGGGTCAGTCGGTAAAAATTCAATTGCGTCGGCCGATCGAAAAACGCAAGAGCTTCACAGGCAAACTTGCCGCCTTCGACGGCGCACGAGTGACGCTTGAGCTCGCGCCCGAACAGACGATGGTGGTTGCGCTGGCCGACATCGACAAGGCGAATTTGAAGTACGAGTGGTAGCGCTGAATTTCCGACAGAGGTAACTACATTGGCCACGATCTATCAATCGATTGAACTGCTTGCCAAGGAAAAAGGCATCGACGCGCAAATCATCTTTGACGCCGTCAAAGATGCTGTCATCCTGGGCGCGCGGAAGCAATTCAAAAGCACCGGCGAGATGGCCGCGGAAGTGGACCCCAAGCTGGGCATCCAGGTATTTGCCCTCAAGAAAATCGTTGAAACCGTTGAGGACCCCATCAACGAATGGACCGTTGACGAGGCCAAGAAAAACAAGTTCCCCGGTAAGGAAGTCGGCGAGGAAGTCCGCGTCACACTTCCCATGGATGCCCTCGGTCGCATCTCCGCCCAAATCGCCAAGCAGGTGATTCTGCAAAAGGTTCGCGAAGCCGAGCGCGAAAACGTCTACGGCGAATTCGCCGGGCGCGTTGGAGAATTGGCCAACTGCGTGATCAAGCGCATTGAGACCCGCGATCTGGTTGTCGATCTCGGTAAGACCGAGGCTCGGCTCCCTGCCAAAGAACAGTCCAAGCTGGAAAGCTACAGCATTGGCGACCGGGTTCGCGTCGTCATCAAGGCTGTCGAGAAGACCGGCAAAAACGCGGGTGTGGTTGTCTCGCGCGCCGCTGGCGAACTTGTCATGCGCCTCTTCGAGCAAGAAGTGCCGGAGATCTACGACAACACCGTCGTCATCAAGAGCTGCGCCCGCGAGGCCGGCGAGCGCACCAAGATCGCCGTCTCCAGCCGCGACCGGGACGTCGATAGCGTTGGCGCTTGCGTCGGCATGAAAGGCATGCGCGTCCAGAGTATCATCCGTGAACTGCGCGGCGAAAAGATCGATATCATCCAGTTCAGCGAAAATTCGATCGAGTTTGCGACGCACGCCCTCAGCCCGGCCAAGATCTCCCGCGTGACCATCCTCGACGCCGAAGAAAAACACATGGAAGTCATCGTCGACGACTCCCAGTTATCGCTCGCCATCGGTAAGCGCGGACAAAATGTCCGTCTCGCCGCCAAGCTGCTCGGCTGGAAGATCGACATCAAGAGTGAAGAAGAGAAACGCCAGGAAGTCGAGAACCAGATGGCCGAGATGCTCCCTGTGGGTACTCCCATCGCGGCGCTTGCCGACTATGGCCTCGCCGAGAATTTGATTGAAGCTCTCGTGGGTGCTGAAGTCGGCACCGTCGAGAAGCTTGGCTCGCTGACCCCTGAGGAGTTGGAGCAAATTCCCGGTGTCGGCGAAGAGTCCATCCAGTCGCTCTACAGCGCGATCAATGGCTTCTACGCGCAGTTCGACGCCCAAATCGCGGACGAGGTCGAAGAGGGCGGGGAAGCCTCCGATACCCCGGCGGTCGATGAGATCGCCGCAGCCGAAGTTGATTCCGCTGAGCCAGTAAGCGCGGTGGAAAGTCCAGCCCAAGAGCCGGTCGAAGTGGCCCCTGAAGCGGGCGTTGAAGCGGTTGCTGAAGTGGTTGCCGAGGTCCCGGCTGCGGTGGAACCCGTTACCGAACCGATCGCGCCGCATCCCGAAATCACCCCCGAGCCCGGCACGGCATGAGGATTTGTTACGATGAAAAGGTTCTGCATACTTCTCAAGGAATCTTTGACCGTGCAAACGACTGGCAAACGTAATACGGCTGAACGCAATTTCGATTGCAAGCGGGATGCCATGCAGTAAGAGAAGTTTTACAGACCGATGAGAGGGATTCGACCTAGCGTCACCATATGATTCGCATTAACGAGCTGGCCAGGGAACTAGAAGTAAAGCCGAAGACAATCCTGGACCTGCTTCCTGTTTTAGGAGTTTCGGAAAAGAAGACGCATTCGAGTTCCGTCGAGACGGATGTTGCTCTCGCAATCAGGGAGAAGCTTCTTCGCGATTTCTCCTCGGGAGAAGCAAAACCGGACAAGGCTTATTACGCGTCGCGAGCCGCTGCCGGCACCCACGACGACGACCACGAGGACAGCAATGAGCCCGCCGTGGCGGCGCACGGTCATCCTGTGCCTCCGGTTGAGATTCAGACAAAGCCGATTGCGGCCGTGGCTGCTGCGGCACCAACCGCCAAGCCAGCGCCGTCGGCGTCTGCCGCGCCAGCGCCCCCTCCGGTGCCAACTGCTCCCGCTGCGCCGACTGCTCCCGCTGCGCCAACTGCTCCCGCTGCGCCAACTGCTCCCGCTGCGCCAACTGCTCCCGCTGCGCCGACTGCTCCCGCTGCCGCTCCAGTCACCCCGGCACCAACCGCGCCTGTCGTGGAGACAGTTGTCAAGCCGCTGGCACCGCCACTACGTTCGCCCCTGATGCCGCCGCTGGCTGCGACGACTGGCCCCAAGCCATCGCCGTCACTGCCGATTCGGCCCGCAGTCACGACTCAACCTACTACCGTGGCTCCGGCCCAGCGCCCAGCACCCTCGCCTTCTTCCGCTTCGGTCGCTCCTGTGCAAACGCCTAGCGCCGACATGAAGCCGGCTGCTAAGCCCACACCGGGCACGGCCCCGTCGGTCGCCCCAGGTTCGCCCGCTCCGGCGCTGCCGTCAAGTCCATCGGCACCTGCCTCCCCGGCACCTGGCGCTCCGCGCCCGACGCCGCCTGCCGCGCAAATCGCGCCTGGCACGCCGCTGCGCGCGGCACCATCCGCGCCCCAGCTTCCCCGCCCCCCGCAGGGTACGCCTCTGGCGCCGCGGCCCGGCCAAATCCTTTCTCCCCCTCGCCCGCCTGCGGCCCCGGGCGCTCCAGCGGCTCCCATCCGCACGATTGGCGCACCCGGCATGCCCATGCCACGCCCTCAGGCGAACCAGCCTTTAGCTGCCGGCCGTCCCGGCTTCGTCCCCGGCGCCCCTTCCGCGCCCCGGCCTCAAGGCCTGCAGCCGAGTCGTCCGATGCAGTCCAGCGCTCCCGGCGCGGCCCTGCCCAAGCCCCAAGCCAACCGGCCCATCGTGCCTCCCGATCCCAAGCTCGCGGAACGAATCGCGCAATCGCAAGCTCGGCAGCAACAGCCCCTGGCTGGTGCCCGCCCTGGTGCGCCTCTTCGACCTCCTGGCCCCGCTATGCCCGGTCGCCCGCAGCCTCCCCGTGCCATGCCTGGCATGGCCCAGCCTCGCGGCCCCGGTAGCCCCGGCGGTTATGCCGGCGGCGGCTACGCTGGTGGCGGTGGCTACGCCGGCGGAGGTGGCTATGCTGGCGGCGGTGGCGGTTACGCCGGCGGTGGTTACGCTGGCCGGCCGCCGATGCGTACGGGTAAGCACCCCACGTCTCCCACTCCTCTGCGGCCTGAATCCGCCGTCGTGGCGTCCAGCGATCCTGGCCGTCGCCACGCGGTTAAGCCCACCAAGTCCAAAGAGCAGATCAAGCGCGAGAAAGAGCTCGAGCAAGAGGGTAAACTCCTTCTCACCCTGCGCAAGCGGGAAGAAGAAGTCACTCTCGCCGCCAACAAGGAGATCACCATCTCCGAGGGCATCACGGTCAAAGAACTGTCCGAAAAGCTCGGCATCCGCACCAATCTCGTCATCAAGAAATTGGTCGAAAAGAAGATCTTCGCCACGATCAATCAGCCTCTCGACGTGAAGATGGCCGAAGAGCTGGCCGCCAACTTCGGTGCCTCCGCTACCCAGATGAGCTTCGAAGAAGAGTCCACTTGGGACATCGAGCTCGCTGAGGATTCGGGCAATCTCGTCCGTCGCGCTCCCGTCGTGACCGTAATGGGTCACGTCGACCACGGTAAGACCTCGCTGCTCGACGCCATCCGCAAGGCCAACGTCGTCTCCGGCGAAGCGGGCGGCATCACCCAGCACATCGGTGCCTACGCCGTCGTGCACAACGACCGCAAAATCGTCTTTATCGACACCCCGGGTCACGAAGCCTTCACCCGCATGCGTGCCCGCGGTGCCAAGGTTACCGACTTTGTCATTCTCTGCGTAGCCGCCGACGACGGCGTCATGCCGCAAACGATCGAAGCGATCGACCACGCCAAGGCCGCCGGTGTTCCCATCATCGTCGCCATCAACAAGATCGACAAGCCCGACGCCCAAATCGACCGCATCAAACAGCAGTTGAGCGATAAGGGCTTGCTCGCCGAGGATTGGGGCGGCGACACCGTCATGGTGCCCGTATCCGCCAAAAAGCTGATTAACATTGATCTGCTTCTCGAAATGGTCCTCCTCACCGCAGACGTCAACGAAGCCAAGCTCATGGCCAACCCATCCCGGCCCGGTCTGGCCACCGTGCTCGAAGCGCAGCTCGATCGCGGTCGCGGTTCGGTTGCCACCGTGCTCGTGCGCAACGGCACGGTCCGCATCGGAGACTTCTTCATTTGCGGCTCTGTTTTCGGAAAGGTCCGCGCGCTGTTCGACGACCGCGGCAATTCGATCAAAGAAGCCGAGCCGGCCACCCCGGTCGAAGTTCTCGGTCTCGAGCAGATGCCCGATGTCGGAGACACCTTCCAAGTCATCACCGACACCGCCAAGGCCAAGCAAATCGTTCTCTATCGCGAAGCCAAGGCTCGCGATATCGCCATGGCCCGCACTCGCATCAGTCTCGATCAGTTGCATCAGCAACTGCGAGAAGGCGAAATCAAGGACCTCAACCTCATTCTCAAATCCGATGTCGGCGGCTCGGCCGAAGTCATCGCCGAGACGCTGCAGAAGCTTTCCAACGACAAAGTCCGCATTCGTGTGCTGCACACCGGCGTCGGTGCCATCACCGAGTCCGACGTGCTGCTCGCTTCGGCGTCAAACGCCATCATCATCGGCTTCAACGTGCGCCCCGAGCGCAATGCCAGCCAGACCGCCGATTCCGAAAAAGTCGACATCCGCCTTCACTCGATCATCTACGAGGTCGTCGATCAGATCAAGAAGGCCATGGGCGGCTTGCTCGACCCGGTATACAAGGAAGTCTTCCGCGGTCGTGCCGAGGTCCGCGACGTGTTCCGCATCACCAAGGTCGGTACGGTGGCCGGTTGCTATGTCACCGAGGGCGTTATCCTGCGCAACTGCAGCGCTCGCGTCATCAGGGATGGCGTCGCCATTCACACCGGCAAGATCGACACCTTGAAGCGATTCAAGGACGATGTCTCCGAAGTGAAGACCAACTTCGAATGCGGTATCGCCATGTCCGGGTATCAAGATCTGAAGCCCGGCGACATCCTCGAAGCCTTCATCAGTGAGCGCGTCGCGGTCGACTTGTTGATGTAGCCCGGCTGGACCAGCATAATGGCGGCCGTCGGCGTCATCACGATGGAACTTCACATACCCGAAGCGCAGTCCCTCAAGGACAAGCGCCACTGGGTCCGTGGCCTAAAAGATCGTCTCCGCAACCACCATAACGTGGCGGTTGCGGAGATTGATTTTCAAGATGTGTGGAAGCGCGGCTTAGTCGCGGCGGTAACCGTTTCCGGTAACCGCGCCCACTGTGAGCAGATGCTGTTGGCGGTCGAGCGCAGCGCATCCGATTTTCTTGGGCCCATGTTGGCCGACTGCGTCTTCGAGTATTTCTAGATTTCGCTAGAATTCTTCGAAGTTGTCATCCATCGGGAATGGATCGTTGCGGTCCATGACGGCGCTGTTCGATTTGCCGAAACTCCGCTTCGCCGCCGGGGCGCTCGCTCCCGAGTTTACACGGAGGTTTTGCAGTCGGCCAGCAAGCCCATTTACCGGCTGTGCGGCTGCAGTTCTTGAGGCACCGCCCGCCCGATGTTGCCGCGAAGGAGTCTGTGAGGCCGTCGGACCGGCGTCTTGACCCACTAAGGATTGCAGAGCCAGAACAGTGCGCTCGACCGTTGAGGCGTGCTTGCGAAGCTCCTCTCCCGCCGCTGCGCCTTCTTCGGCGTTGGCAGCCACCTGCTGTGTGACCCGCTCCATTTGGCTAACCGCCTTGGCGATCTGCTCGATGCCGCGTTCCTGCTCTTCGCTCCCCAGTCGTACTTCTTGCACCAAGCTGCCTACCGCCTTGACGAGCACATTCACGCTCTCGCTCGCCTTGGCGACTTCGTCCAACTTGTGTTTGCCGCTATTGGCGCTCTGGATCGATTCTTCAATCAGCTGTGTCGTGTCTTTGGCTGCCTGCGCCGAGCGCTGCGCCAGATTGCGCACCTCGTCGGCGACCACGGCAAAGCCCATGCCTGCCTCGCCTGCCCGCGCCGCTTCCACCGCCGCATTCAGCGCAAGGATGTTTGTCTGGAATGCAATTTCGTCAATCACCTTGATGATCTTCGAAATCTTGCTCGACGATGTGCTGATCTCGTTCATACTGTTGACCATCTCGGCCAAAGCGCGATTCGCCTCTTCCACCTTAAGCGCGGCTTCCTGCATCCGGGAGGCTGCCTGCTTGGAGTTGTCGGCGTTACTGCGAGTCATCGAATGGATCTCCTCGGTCGAAGCCGAGGTCTCTTCAAGCGAAGCCGCTTGGTCGCTAGCCGACTTGGAGAGCGCCATACTGTAGCTACCCACCTCTTGCGATGTCCCGCCCAACTGCTGCGCGCTGTCGCTAAGTTCGGCAACCGTCGTCCGCAGTGTACCCGTCAGTCTGCGAACCATGATAAACACCAGCGAACCTACAGCCAGCGCCACCGCGTTCAAGAGCAGAATGATCCAGAACCCAGCCGCCTTCGTCGTCTCGGCCGTGTCGCGCAAAGCATCGATCTCCCTGGTTTGTATCTCAGCCAATTTCTTGCTCGACTCGGCCATGCCCGAGAGTTGCGGCAGCAACTTCTCATTCAACAACGCAAGCGCCTGGTCCATCTTCTGCTGCTCCATCATCCCGCGAAGCTCACCATGAAGTTGCTTGGTCGTCTCGAAAGTCGCCAGCAGACCTGCCGCCTCCGCCGCGCCCGCTCCGGTTTTGACGCTCGCCGTGTATTCTTGCGCCTGCGCCTGGAAGCGCTCCTGCGAACGCGCAAAGCGGTTTCGCATGTTCTCTGCCTGTTGGCTCTGCTGGAGCATCATCGCAAACGCCAGCCCCCGTTCGGAGGCCACCATTTCGGTGGCTTCCATTCCAATCTGGCTGGCTACAAAACGCAATCGCGCCTTGTCGTTTACGGCCACCTCCAAGAGGCTTCCCAATCGATAGTTCACGATCAGCGCCCCACCGCCCACGACCAGGGCCAGCGCTACCAGCAGTCCAACGCTGCCTGTCAGTTTCGTACTCGCACTCTTTTGCATTTGATCCTTTCCAACCTCCTTGTTGCCCAACCGCTTCCGGCCTACTGCTTGAACGTGAAGCGTAAATTCGCAACCGCCGCCGATGCCTTGCCGCCCTCGGTGAACGGAGTAAATTTCCACTCCTTGATTGCCTTCACCACGGTCGCAGAAAGCATCGGATTGCCCGTCACCACCTTCACATCGGCTACTTCACCACCCTCGCCAATCTTCACCTCAACCTCAACGTCCCCCTGGATATGCATTTGTTTCGCCATCGGGCTGTACTCCGGGCTCGGGCGCTTCAGCGCATTCTTTACTGCATCGGCGTGGCTCACTCGCACTTCTGCAAGCAGCGACGGCCCCAGCAGACAAATTCCAAATAGAACAGATTTCAACGTCATATTTATTTGCTCTTTTCCTCTCCCCGTATTGGGTTCATTGAGGCGTATCGGACTAGCGCGCCGGAACTTGAAGCTGAATTTAGCTTCGCTCCATTATTGTTTTGTCGGCCCTGGCGGTCGGCATAGCCCTCTGCCGATGGTCTCCGCCACTTTCCCCAAGCTCACCGATTCCTCCACGCCACCAGTCTTCACCGCTTCGCGCGGCATACCATAGACCACACAACTTGCCTCGTCCTGCGCGATCGTCCAGCCACCGCGGTCCCAAATGCGCTTCATTCCGTTCGCCCCGTCGCTGCCCATTCCCGTTAAGATCGCCGCCACGGCGTCGGCCCCGGCTGCCTGAGCAACTGAGCCGAACAATACATCCACGCTGGGACGTTGATAGCAAACGAGTGGCCCGTCCCTAACCAACACCCTATAACCTCCAGTCCGCTTCTCGACCAGCATATGAAAGCCGCCAGGCGCGATCAGCACGCGCCCCGGCGCAGCAAGGTCGCCGTTCTCGGCCTCCTTCACCTCCATTGGCAACAACTGGTTCAGCCGTTCGGCAAATGTCCGGCTGAATCCCGCTGGTATATGTTGCGCAATCACGATCGGAGGGCAGTTCGCCGCAAAGCCCTGCAGTACTTGCTCGATTGCCTGGGTTCCGCCAGTTGACGAGCCGATCGCCACCAAATGTCGCAACGCTTTCGGATTGGAAAAACTCACCAAGGAGCTCAATCCCGCAACCTGCGGCTCTGCCACGGCACCCGCTCGCCTCGGGCGCGCACTGGCGGCGTCGCGGATCTTTCCCGCCAAGTTTGCCGTCAAGTCACCCACCGAGTACGGCCCTGCTGGCTTGGCCAGAACATCCAACGCGCCCAATCGCAGCGCCTCAACGCTTGCGCCGCAACCCGCTTGACCCAGCGAGCTGATTACGATCACCGGCAAGGGATGATAATGCATCAGCCGCTTCAAAAAACTCAATCCGTCCATGCCCGGCATCTCGATGTCCAGGGTCAGAACGTCTGGCGAAAGCGCAAGTATTTTATCCCGCGCGACAAATGGATCCGGTGCCGTTCCCACAACTTCGATCCCGGCCTCGCCGGTGAGCGCCTCGCTCAACAAACGCCTCACCACTGCGGAATCGTCAACGATCAGAACCCGTACCGGCCGGGTAGCCTCGATCGCCACCTATTGCGGGCCCGCCCGCTCCGCTCCGCTCAACGAGAATGCTAAGTGCAGTAGCCCATCGTCGAGAGCGAAGTCCTTTTCGATCCATCCGCCGCAATCGGCGTCGGCCGCAAACGCAACCGGCGCCTCCAGGCAAAAGATTGCTTTGCGCTCCAGTCTACTGAGCATCGCGCCGCAAACCATATTGGCCAATTCCCCCATGACCGACTCACACTGATCCACGCCCATTTCCGCCGCGTCTTCGCCAAAGAATCCCGCCGCCAGGCCTTTCACCGCCCCACGATCCAGCGAAATCGCCAAGCGTCCCTCGCATGCGCCGTGGAACGCAACCATTGCTCCAACCCGGTCTCCACTCCCGCCCTCGACCCGATCCCTTGCCATCTCTTCAATTGAGGCAAAGAACATCGTCTCCAACACCTCACCCGTGGCTGCGCCCAGCTCGCGTTCCACCTCTGCCCTCTCAAAAACTAAGTTCATCGCCGCCTCCCTTGTCCCCAGCCGTCGCGCCCACCAGCGCGCCCTCCGGCGTCACACCCAACACGCGCTCAATCTCTTCACGCAAGCGTTCCGGCGCAAACGGCTTTGTCACATAACCCTGCGCGCCCAACTCGCTTAGCCGGTCGATCCGGGCATCCGTGGCATCCGTTGAAATCACGATCACCGGCACGCTTCGCAAGTGTGGCCGCCGCCTCATCTCCGCCACCAGCGCCTCTCCATCCATTACCGGCATGTTGATATCCGTTAGCACCACATCCACCCAGTTCCCGTCCAACTCCGCCAACGCCTCAATGCCGTTGCCCGCCTCCAGGTATTTCCCGGTCGTAAAGCCCGATACCTCAATCACGCGCCGGATAAAACGCCGCATCGCCGGCGAATCGTCCACCACCATCACATCGAACGCCATACGCTACTTCCTTTCTCCGACATCACCCGCCCCTGGCCGCTCACGCGCAACGCCTCAATCCCAGCTCGCGCGCTTCCTCGCCCGCCTCCTGCAACAGCAGCTTGCCGCTGCCGGCCTCCAGCCGCAACGTCCGCGAGATGCTGCCGCCCACTTCCTCTGCGTGGATCATGACCCCCGCCTTCCAAAAAATCTTCTTCATCGCCAGGTAGTTCCGCTTCCCGATGTTGAATACCCCGTCGCCATCCAGCACTTGCGCTCCGCCCGCCACACGCACCAGTAAGCGCTTCTTGTCCGCGCCTAATTGATAGGCGCTCCGAAACAAAAGTGGAATCCCCGTATCGGCGTACAGTGCCGGATTCTTCCTCGCCTTCTCCGGGTCGCTCTGCGATTCCGGCAGCATAAAGTGCAACATCCCGGCCACCCTCGAAACCGGATCCCAGATCGCGATTCCTATGCAAGATCCAAGTCCATAGGTCACCAGCGTCTCGCCGCTCTCGGCGGTCAGTTTTACGTCGCCCACGCCCACGGCTACCATGCGACCCACCTCTCAGATCCTCCGCGCATCAATTGTTCCCCGCTTTCAGCTCGCCTTGTTTTCGATATACCGCCACTTGCACGTGCTCCAGCCGATGGGATAAACCATTGAGACTCTCCGAGTGTCCAATGAACAAATAGCCGCCCGGCTCCAGCTTTGCCGTCAACGCTGCTATCACCTTCTCTTGAGTGGGTCGGTCGAAATAGATCATGATATTTCTCAAAAAGATGAGGGGGAACGGTCCATCGGCCGACAGAGGCTCCATCAGATTGATCCGCTCGAATCGAATCAGTTCCCTCACCTCCGGACGAAAGCGAAACTCGCCTTCCCTGCTGCCAGTCCCACGCAGCAGGTAGCGCCTTCGCCAATCCTGGCTCAGCCTCTGAAACCGCTCCTCAGGGTATACGCCTGCTTCTGCGCGCTTCAACACTTTTGTCGAGATGTCGCTGGCCCGGATCTTTGCCAATCGGCCTGTCTCGGCTCCCAATTCCTCCAGCAGCGTCACCGCGATCGAATAGGGCTCCTCTCCCGTTGAACTGGCCGCCGTCCAGATCGTGAAATTGGATCTTGTCCGCAGCTTCGGCAAAATTGTCGATTTCAGAAACTCAAAATGCGCGGGTTCCCGAAAGAAACTCGTGAAGTTCGTCGTCAACGCGTCGATTAAGTCGAGTTCTAACTCGCCCCCATGATCCCTCTGCACGGCGCCGAAATATTCCTCCGCACTCGCGTAGCCGAGCGCTCGCGCTCTCTTCCACAAACGGGCCGCCACCATCTCTTGCTTGCCGATCTGCAAGTCAATCCCAGCCGTCCGGTAAGCGAGATCTTTAACCGCCGCAAATACATGCGGGCTTAACCTGGCATCGCCGGAGTTTGAGATGCCGACGCCCCCGCTCAGCATGCCACCAGTACACTTTCCCTCAACACGACCGCCTTCGCATTCCGCTCGCTATAGATTGCCGCCAAATCCAAGATCAACCCAACCCGCCCATCGCCGAGAATTGCCCCTCCCGCAATGCCCCGCGTATTCCGCAAACTCTCCCCCAGGCTCTTAATCACCACTTCCTGCTTACCGATAAACTCGTCCACCATCAGCACAAAGCGGCGGCCTTCGGTCTCGGCGACAATCAACAGCGTTTCTTCAGGAATTTCATTGCGCGCCCGCAATCCCAGGCTCCGATGCAACCGGATCAACGGCAATAGTTGGTTGCGCACCATCACCATCTCTCCGCGTCCCTGCACCGTCGACACCTGTCCCTCCGCTGGCCGGAACATCTCATGTACTGAGAAGATTGGCAGGATGAGCCGTTCCCGGCCCACCCCCACCACCAGCCCCTCGACAATCGCCAGTGTCATCGGCAGCTTCAAATAGAATGTCGTGCCCTTGCCCGGCGTCGAGTGGATATCAATCTTGCCCCGCAGCTTCTGAATCTGCTTCTTCACAACGTCCATCCCCACGCCGCGTCCCGATATATCGGTTACCTTGTCGGCCGTCGAGAAGCCAGGCTCAAAGATCAGTTGGAAGATCTCGGATTCGGCCAACTGCGCGTTCTCCGCGATCACGCCCCGCTCCCGAGCTTTGCTTAGGATCTTTGCCTGATTCAGACCGCGCCCATCGTCGGCGATCTCGATCTGAATGTGGTCCGCCTGCCGATAGGCTTTCAATTGGATCGTGCCCGACTCCGGCTTGCCCGACTCGCGCCGCTCCTCGGGTCGCTCTATGCCGTGGTCGATCGAGTTGCGAACCATGTGCATAATCGGGTCTGACAGCTCCTCGATAATCGTCTTGTCCAGTTGCGTATCTTCACCGACCAGCTCCACCTCCGCCATTTTGCCAGCCTTCCGGCTCGTATCTCTTACCAACCGGTTCACGCGTTGAAACAGAGTGCCGACAGGGATCAGCCGTGTCGCCATCGCCACCTTCTGCACCTCCTCGGTCACCCGCCTCAATTGGTTCAGATTGCGTTGTAGTTTCGGGTTCTTGTTGCCCGCCAATTCCGGATCCAGACGCACCATCGACTCGGCGATCACCATCTCGCCCACCATGTCCAGTAGGTAGTCCAGCTTCGCCGTATCTACGCGAATGGCTTGCGTGTCCGCAGCCGCAACTCGAGTCTTCGCCTTCACTGTTGATCCCACCTCAACCGCAGCCACCGCCACTTCGCTCTTCGTGGCTTCGACAACCGTGGCTTCGACAGCCGCAGCTTCGGCAACTGCAACCGGCTTACTCTCAATCGGGCTCGCCGCCATCTCCTCACCCGCAATCACCCCCCGCACGCGCTTCAGCAAGGCGGTCCCGTCCGTCGGTGCCGAGGCGGCCTCGCCCCGCAATTGCGCCTCGATCCGATGAACTTCCTGTCCCACGTAGTCCGAGCTCTCCAGCGTTAGGTCAATCAGCCGCGGCGTCATCAACAACTGCCCCGTTCGAGCCAAATCGAGAATCGTCTCCACTTCGTGTGCCAGCGCCTGGATTGCGCCAAACTCCAGAAAACCCGCCAATCCCTTGATCGTATGGAAGCTCCGGAACACGGCGTTCAGTACGTCCGGATTCGATGGCTCCTTCTCCAACACCAGCAAGCCGGATTCCACCGTCTGTAGATGCTCGCGAGCCTCCAATACAAAATCCCCAACCAACTCCGGATCTTGATTCAACGCACTCGATTGGGCTGGTACCGCCTGCCCATCCACCGCCGAAAGCATCGTCCGCAGCCGGTCCAGCCCCCGCTGCACCCGCCCTTGTTTCTCCGCGTCGTCCCATCCGCTCTCAACCAGACCCCGCAACTCCGCAGCCAGCTCCAACGCCTCCGGTGATTGCATCACCTCTCCCAGCGCCGCCAGCGCGGCTACCGTGTCAGCCTGCTCACCCATCATCAGTTGCGTCGCCGCTTGATCGAGCAGCGCTTCTGCCTGAATATCCATTGATCTGAGATCCCTCTCGGTCTTCAAATGTCTACCGCCTGCCGCCCGTTTAAACCCTGCTTGGTGCCAGCCCGCCCCTAGTGCAGCAACTGCCCAAGTTCCTTCAAGTCCTGGTGCGTCATCACGTGGTCAATGTCGAGCAGGATCTTCACTTTCCCCTTCACCTTGGCCATCCCCAATAGCCCGCTTGTCGCCACTTCTCCCCCAAAATCGGGCGTATCTTCAATGTCGGCTGCGCTCAGATTTAGGACTTCACTTACACCATCCACCACCGCTCCAATCAGCATCGTGCCGTTTTCCCCACCCACTTCGGTGACGATGATGCAGGTGCGCTGCGTGTACTCAGCCTCTTCCATGCTGAACTTCAGCCGCAGATCCACCACTGGGATCACTTTCCCTCGCAGATTGATTACGCCCTTTGTGTGCAGGGGGGTGTGCGGCACCGCAGTAATCTCCTGGATGCCCATAATTTCCCGCACCTTCAAGACCTGGATCCCGAATTCCTCTGGTCCCAGATGGAATGCAAGGTACTTACCCGCCCGCTCTTCTTTCGTCCGCGCCGCTGCGGCGATAACCGCCGCGCCCGCAGAAGCCGTGTTCACCGAAGGTGTTGCCATATTTGTTCCTGCCCTTTGCCGCTTATCGGGTCCACCCGGTAAAGTCTTAACAAGTCCAAAAACAAAACCGATCCTAAACCTTCTCAGGTCAGGACCGGTTTCTTTTTAAATATGGTGCGGAGAACAGGACTTGAACCTGCACGGGATTGCTCCCGCTAGCACCTCAAGCTAGTGCGTCTGCCAATTCCGCCATCCCCGCATATTTTGCCCCCTCGATGGGGCGTGGCAGCAGAGCCTTCGTAGACTCTCTAAAACGAGTTTACTACGAAGCCGCCTACTTCTTCGGTGGCGTCTTCACTTCGTTGCCCTTGGTGTCCACCGGAATCTCCTTGCCAATCTTCACCGGCACAGGCTTCCCACTCTTATCGTTCTCGGCACCCTTCGGGATCTCTACTTGGAATTTCTTCCGAACATTGCCCTGCTCGTCGACAAGCTCAACAGCGGGCTGCTGGCTCGGTGCCTTCTGCTCGATCTGCGTTGCCGGTCCGCTCGGACCCGCCGCCGGTGCCTGCCCCGCCGGTGCCTGCCCCGCTGGTGCCTGCCCCGCTGGTGCCTGCCCCGCTGGCGTCGGCAACTTCACTCGATCCAGCAC
>JANXUM010000234.1 GCA_025356215.1 Bryobacter sp.
AAAGGCGGACGGTAGCTGCGCTCTCTGTTCGCGCAGGAGGGGCGAGATTTTGTCGCCCCAGCGCCAGGACGGGCCGAGAAACACGACCGCGTTGCCGGCTTCTTTCTGTTCGACTTCTTTGCGCATCAGGCCTTCGAGGAAGGAGATTTCGTTGGGGCCTTGCAAGGTCTTGAGCGAGACGGTACCGAAGCTCAGATCGCGCAAGACGTCCACCAAGCGGTCATAGTCGGCCGGGCCGAAATTCTCGCTCTCAAACAAAACGCGCCGGCCGTCGAAATCGAAAACTGTGACGCGCGCCTCGCCGTAGCCGCCCGCGTTGAGGAGGCTTGTCAGTGAACTCAGCAATAGATTTCGATCCCAAGGAGAGAGCTTCGTCATGATGCGGCGGCGCATGATGGGCGCGGCGTGGACGTAGACGCTGAGCTTGCCTTGACCGCCAGCGATGCCCTTCCAGCTTTCGAGACCGCTTTCGGCGACGGTGCCCGGGGCAACCTGCGTGGAGATGTCGATCTTCTTGCCTTCGACACTCCAGCTTTTGTGGCAGACGCGACCGGAGGAATCGGCGAGCAGCAACGCGACATCGTACTTGCCGGGCCCAACGACGAATCCGCCGCCGAGAGTGAATTCGACCCCTTTGGTCTCCCAGAATTTGGTTGGGATGCGGCGTGGCAGGCCGGCGCGCTGAAACATAAAGCTGCGCTCTTTGCCGCCACCGCGCGGCGTCACTTGAAGTGCGATCACCATTGGGCGCTCGCGTCCCCGCTTGGCGAATTGAATGGCCGGGACGATGACGTCGTATCCGGTCCAGAATTGGAAGTTGAAGGAAAGCCGCGCGGGGTAGGGACGGATGGCGCAGGTGAGTTTGCCGGACTCTTTTTCGACAGCGTTCAAATCGGAGTCGAAGTACCTGGCCATCTCGACGGCTTGCTTGGAACCGGGGGCGAGCAACAACTGTCCGTTCGCGACCCAAGCCAAGCTGAAGAAGACAACGCAACGCCACATGCTGCCCTCATCATCTCATTGCCGCGTGTCTATTCGGCCCTCGCGGCGCGCGTCACCAATTGGCCCAAGGCGAGGGCGGCGGGTTGGCCATCGAGCATGGCCTGGACCGCTTGCGCGATGGGCAATTCCACGCCCTTGATTGCGGCCAGTTGCAAGGCGACGGCGGCGGTCGCGATTCCTTCGGCCACCATTGGAGTGGAGGCGACAATGTCGCTGAGCGCGCGGCCAGTGGAGAGTTCGATACCGACGCGGCGATTGCGGCTGAGTTGACCGGTGCAGGTGAGCACGAGATCGCCTAGACCGGCGAGGCCTGAGACGGTCTCCGCGCGGCCGCCGCAGGCCAGCACCAGACGGCTAATCTCGGCCAGACCGCGCGTGATGATCGCAGCCATTGTGTTGGCACCGAGGCTGAGGCCTTCCGCCGCGCCCGCCGCGATGGCGATGATGTTCTTGAGCGCGCCGGCGAGTTCCGCGCCGACGATGTCGGTGTTGGTGTAGAAGCGCAGGTGGCCGGTGGCGAAGCTTGCCTGTAACTGGCGAGCGAAGGCCTCGTCTTCACTGGCGATGACGATGGCGGCTGGCGAGCCCGCTGCGATCTCGCGGGCAAAGGTGGGGCCGGTGAGCGCGGCCGGGGGGCCAACCAGCTTGGGGCCAAAGCATTGGCGCGCGATTTCGGACATTCGCAGGAAGGTACCCGCTTCGATGCCCTTGGTGGCGCTGATCAGGGAGACTGGGGTTGTCGTTTGCGCCGCAACTTCTGCGAGCACGTTGCGAAGATGCCGCGAGGGAACCACGCTGAGCACCCATGGCGCGACGGTTGGTATTGAAGAAACGCAGACGTTGGGCGGCAGTGGAAAGCCGGGAAGATAGACTTCGTTGACGCGGGTGCGCTCGATTGCCGCCGCAAGATCGGGAGAGTGGACCCAGAGATGAATGCGTTCAAAGCGGGGGGCGAGCGCAATGGCCAGGGCGGTTCCCCAACTGCCTCCGCCGAGGATTGTCAGCTCTACTTGCGCCACTGAAATCGGTTCTCCGTGCCCAGTCGCAGACGTTCGATGTTGGACTTATGGCGCCAGACGATGAAGGCACCGGCGATGAGGGCGGCCAGCAACACTGGCCAGGCGGGATGCAGGATCAGCCAGACGGCAAAGGGGAAGAGCGCCGCACCGCACACCGAGCCAAGCGAGATGTATCGGCTGACGGCGACGATCGCGACGAAGAGAATCGCGATGCAAAAGAACGGGAGGGGGACGAGATAGGCGAAGGCGCCGGCGAAGCTGGCGACGGCCTTGCCGCCCCTGAAACTCATGAAGGGCGAGAAGCCGTGCCCGAACATCACAGCTAAAGCCGCGGCTGACATGATGGCGACGTTGCCCTCGGTGAAGCGGTCTGCGAGCCACACCGCGAGGACTCCTTTGCCGATGTCGAGAGCCAATGTAAGCAGGCCAGCCAACTTGCCGCTGGTGCGCAATACGTTGGTTGCGCCGATGTTGTCGCTGCCCATTTGGGTGATGTCCCGACCGGTGCGCCAGCGTACGATCCAAGCGCCGAAGGGCAGGCTGCCAAGGAGGAAGCAGAGCGGCAGAAGCCAAGCCGATGTTGTTGTCAAACTGTTCAAAGGGCAAACTCTCCGATCACGGTGTAGGTGCTGGCCGCCTCGCCGGGCTCGCTCTTGTAGAGAAGAAATTTGGTGGCGGTACTGAGGCCGAATTCGGCACTTGGCAGTTGCGCGATGGCTTGGCGAATGGGCGTTAGATTTACGCCGGCACCTTTGATTCGCGCCAGTGTGAGGTGCGGGGAATAGGCGCGGGATTCTTTGGCGAGGCCGATCGATTCGCATGCTTCGTCGATACTGCGCGCGAGATCGAGGAGCGACTGGGGCGCTTTGACGCCGGCGAAGAGGACCCTCGGTTGGTGGGGATTGGGATACCAACCGAAGCCGCCGATGGCCGCCGCAATGGGACCGGGCCGCGGTGCCTGGGCCAGCGCCGTTTTCAATTCGTCTAGGCGATCCGGGTCCCAGGGGCCGATAAACTTGGTGGTGATGTGAAAATTGTCACTGGGGCTCCACTGGATGGGGGCTTGCGGTCGCAGGTGTTCGAGCACGAGCTGAAGATTGCGGCGGACGGGATATTCGATGGCAAGGCCTGTAAATAGCCGAAGCGAGTTTGGCACAATCCTAAATCGTAGCTTCTTTTCACGCGAAACGACGCTGGTGGCGCGCGAGATGTTGGGCAAATTCATATCGATCGGCGATCAGGTCGCCATGATTCGCGAGACGGAGGCGTATCTTCCGGTGGGTGACCCGGCCGCCCATGCCCATGCGGGCCGCACCAAGCGCACCGCCGTCATCTTCGGCTCGCCGGGACACGCGTACGTGTATCTGAACTACGGTCTTCATCACATGTTGAACATCGTCGTTGAAGAGGAGGGAGTGCCCGGTTGCGTGCTCATCCGAGCGGCCGGCGAGTGGACTGGGCCCGGACGCCTAACGCGGGCCCTGGGCATCAATCTCAGTCACTATGGGGTGGACCTGACCGATGGGGATTTTCAGCTGCGCGATGGGCCACGGATCGAAGACTCGCGGGTGCAGATCACGCCCCGTATTGGCATCAGTAAAGCGGTGGACCTGCCGTTGCGTTTTGTTATCCACGAGCCGGACATGCGGTGAGCTTGCGGCTGAGATCGGCAATCGGATTGTCTGTGTAAGTGACGGCGACGATTTGTTGGCGGCAGGCTTTCCATGCCTCGAGTGCGCTGCGATTCCACTGGCAGGCCTCGGCAGGAAACGCCGCAGCCAAACGCTCATGGATTCGGGCGGCTTCGCGCCAGTCCGCACCGACGCGGCTGGGTGCGGGCGGCAGGAGATTCAGCGCCTCGGTCCAGGCCGTGCGCGCCTCTTCCGGTTTGCCGCTTCCCAACAACAGATCTCCGAGGACGGCGTGCGTGTGAGGGGCGCCGGTGGTGCTGGCGAGCGCCTGTTTCAACTCGATGAGGCCATGCGTAAAATCCCGTTGTCGCAATGCGACTTCGGCGAGCCGCTGATGAGTTAGCACGACGGTTGCGCGCAAGTCAGCGCGATGCGCCACTTCTCCCAGGGTTTCGATCGTTGCCAATGCCTGATGTAGGGTGGTCTTGGCTTCCGTCGGATTGCGCTCAATCTGCACGGTGCCCAAGCGGTAGAGGGCGAGCGCCAGATCGGTTCGCGCCAAAACATTTTTGGGGTCAGCTTGCGCCAATTGCTCCTGGATTGCGATGGCACGGCGGTAGCTTTTTTCGGCGCCAGCTTCGTCCCCCAAACTTAGGAAGGACGGGTGGCCGAGTGCGTCGCCGACGTTGGAAGCCTCCACCGCTACACCACGCTGAAAGCCCGTCACGCCGGGGTGCTGGGCGGCAATGGCTTCGCGCACCAGCATGGCCTCGCGATGTTGTGCCGCCGCGCCTTGGGCATCGCCCAGCACCAGTAGAATCTGTCCGATGCGTGAACGCGAGATGGCCATGGCCACACGATAACGCTCGGTGCCGCGCAGGGACGCCGCTCGCGTGTATGCGGCGAGCGCCTGTTGATAGGCTTCCCGGGCGGGTTTCAATTGATCAATCTCATTGTGTAGATCGCCCAGCCGGAACTGGACACTTCCATCGAGAAACTCAAAATCGGCGTCCGCCGCTCCGGCTTGACGGGCTCGCGCGGTCGCCTCGCGTGCCAATTGAAAGCCTCGGCGGGCTTTGTCTGCGGCACCGGAGCGCAACTGCAAATCACCGGCCTTCAGGCATAACTGCGCCAGCGCGCGTTGCGTTTTCGGGTCGGTGGGGCGGGCAACGGCGACGCGTTCCAGTAACTTCTGCGCGCGGTCGTAGCTCGCCAGCGCCGCCGCTGTTTTGCCGAGATTGGGCTCTGACGGATTTCCCTGGACATCGGCCACCTTTTGGTAGGCCACCGCTAACTCTGCTTGTAAGTCCAAGTCGCCGCCTGACTCCTCCGACAAGCTGTCCAGATAGCGCAGCGCCGTTGTCACGATCAACTCTCGCGATTTTGTGGCGCCGGTGAGATCCCGAATCGACTCGTCAAATTCAAACAGGAAGCTGTTGGCCAATTGGCGCACTTGCGCAAAGCGCCTTTCGGCGCGGCGCGCCTGCACGGTTGAGACGGCAAAGCCGCCGATGAGGGCCGCAACCACTAACACACCGGCAACGACGGCAACGGCATTGCGGCGCACGAATTTGGTCGCCCGCTGCATTGTGGAGCGCGGCCGGATGCTCAAGGGGAGCCCCTCAAGGTACAAGTCGATCTCGCGGCTAAACGCTTCCGCCGATTGAAAGCGTGCTTCGGGTTCTTTGGCCAGCGCCTTCAGCACGATCGTGTCGAGGTCGCCTCGCAATTGGCGCGCCAGGGGGTCTTGGGTCGCGTCGCTGGGATGGAGCGGGTCTTGCTCACAAACAGCGCGGAAGACATCGGCGGTAGAGTAGTTCTCCAACCGGTGCGGGCGGGCTCCAGTGAGAAGCTGGTAAAGGATCGCACCTAGAGAATAGATATCGCTGGCCACGCCCGCCGGCTTGCCCAATACTTGTTCCGGCGACGCGTAGTCCGGAGTGAGCAGCCCCTCGGAGGTCATGGTTTGGTCGCGGCCGGCGGCGCTCATCTCAGACTCGATCCATTTGGCGATGCCAAAGTCCAGCAGCTTTGGCTCTCCCGTCTCCGTCACCAGGATGTTGGAGGGCTTTAAGTCGCGATGCACGATCAGGTTTGCGTGCGCGTAACAGATGGCCGAGAGGACTTTTTGAAAAGTGCGGAGCTTGGCTTGGATGCTCAAGTTGGCGGTTGCTTCGGTGAGCGGCTTGCCGTCAACGAACTCCATCACAAAGTAAGGCAATCCATCGAGTGAATCGCCGCCATCGAGGACGTGGGCGATGTTGGCGTGATTCAAGCCCGCCAGGATTTGGCGCTCCTGGGCAAATCGTCTTCGCGCGCTAGTTGTGTCCAAGCCAAAGCGAATCAGCTTGATCGCCACGCGCTGCTCAAAGCCGTGAAGCCGGGCCGCTTCATAAACGGCGCCCATTCCGCCCTGCCCGATCAGTCTGACGATGCGATATTGACCAAACAGCGTGCCGGGCGCGATCAGGTTTGCGGTGAGGAATTCGGCACGCGCGGATTGCACCGACACCGCCAGACCGGTGGGGGGCTCATTCTCGGTGGCCAGAAGCGCGCTGACTTCCGTCAGGAGCGCGGGATCGTCACCGCAGACGCTGGCCAACCAGAGCTGCCGCTCATTATCGGGCGTGGCGAGGGCTCCATCGATGATTTCCGCGAGTTTTTGCCAGCGGTCAGACTTCATGGCTTCCAACTTAGGCGAATTGTTCTTTTAACCAGGCACGGCCGAGGATCAGGTCGCGGCGCACGGTAGGCAAACTCAAGGCCAACGCTTCGGCGATTTCTTCGGCCTTTAGACCGCCGAAGTAGTGCAGTTCTACAACCTGTAACTTCCGCTCGTCCCAATGGCGCATTCGCTCCAGCGCCTCGTCAAGATCGAGCACCACGTCTAGGTTGGATGGTCCGACGGCGATTTCCTCAACGCCGGTAAAGCGATGATTGCCGCCACGCTTGAGCGCCGCCCGACGCCGCGCGTACTCAACCAAAATCTGGCGCATGATGCGGCTGGCGATGCCGAAGAAGTGAGACCGGTCTTTCCAGTTCACCGCATCTTGTTGCACCAGCCGCATATAGGCCTCGTGAATCAGAATGGTCGGTTGCAGCGTGTGGCCAGATCGCTCGTTGCGCATGAGCGCGGCGGCGATTTTCCGCAATTCGCTGTAGACCACCGGAACTAGCTGTTCAATTGCTCCTTCCCGATTGTGGTCCCAGGCGAGGAGGATTTGAGTGATATCCGCTGCTGTCTCCATCGGTTAACAAAGAATAACAGGGGAGCGGCGATCACCAGCGTCGAGGGCTCTGGAACGTTATTTGTGACCGGGGCCAAGGTGACCGAGAATGTTGCGGTGCCGATCAGTGTCTCGTCGTTGTCCAAGACCGAAAAGCTTCCTTGATAGACGTTGAACCCCGCGAGTAGCGGAATGTTGATCGTGAAAAATTGAAAGCTTCCAGAGTCCGTGGCGCTTGCCAGTGTCAGCGGCGCAAGGACGAAGAACGAGGTGTCGTTCAGGGTCAGTGGGCTGTCGAGCGTGAAGGAGTCGCTTCCAATGGAGAGGGTCGCCCCCGAGTTATTGAAGAGGCTCCCGTTAAAGATTACTTGCGCCCCGGCGACACTGTTTTGATTGGGGTTGCTCAGGTTGATCGATAGCGGGCTGGCCGAAGCCAGCCCCGCTGCAATCAGTAAGATCGAAAATGTATGTTTCATATGAGTTCCTTTTCAGTACTTACGGCATCGTCGTTCGCGAACTGGAACGGAAGGTGCCGCCAGTGTAGGTGCCGCCCAAAGTGAGAGTACCACTGGCGCCCACGCTTACAGCCGGCAGAGTTAGGCTGGCCGTTGCCACGCCGCCCGCCGCGATGGTGCCGATGTTGACGGGCAGACTGTTGGCGTTGATGGCGCCAAAGCTTGCAGTCGTGAGTACGACGTTGGTTGCCGGAGATGAGTTGGTGTTGGCGATGCTGACGTTCACTACGACGTTGGCGCCGTTGCGTGTCAAGGTGCGGGTTACGATCAAGCCACTTCCGGTTGAGGCGGTTACGTTAATCGAAAC
>JANXUM010000321.1 GCA_025356215.1 Bryobacter sp.
GTTTCGAGCCCCGCAGGCCGATGAAGAATCGCGATCTCAAAAGCCTTGCCGGTGAACTCGCCGGACTCATAGAGATCTGCGGCCCAGGCGTCAACCGCCGGGATGCCGGTGGCGGGAGCGCCGCCCTCGACGGCGGTGAACACAAGCGCGTCAGCCGCAAACGCGGCGAAGCCCTGAAACGAAATGCTGGACGTCATTGATACCTTCTTGCCTTCATTGCCGAGCGCGCTTCGGCTTCTTGTTCCCGCTCGCGGAGGGTGTCGCGCTTGTCGTGAATCTTCTTGCCCTTGGCCAGGCCGATCTCGCACTTGATGCGGCCCTCCTTGAAATACATTTTCAGGGGGATGATCGTGAGACCCTTCTCGCGGGTTTTGCCGGCGAGCTTTAGGATCTCTTGCTTATGGAGGAGGAGCTTGCGGGAGTGAACGGGCTTGTGATTCTCGATGTTGCCGTGCGTGTACTCGCTGATGTGGACGTTCTCCAGCCAGGCCTCGCCGGCGCGGATCTCCGCCCAGCCGTCCTTGAGCTGGACTTTGCCGCCCCGAACAGCCTTGACTTCCGTTCCTCTGAGGACGATGCCGGCCTCGAAGGTATCGAAGATCAAGTACTCGTGACGGGCGTAGCGGTTGTCCGCGATCGTCTTGTTGCCTGGATTTTCCCGCTTCATTGCACGAAAACGGGCAGCGGCGCGTCAGACCCTATAGGTGCTTTCCGAACCAGTGCCCGAATCTAAAAGTTTAACACGAGAAATCGAATAACATGCCTTTTTACAAAGGGTTAGCCAGATGGAACGCTCTCACGCTCGCCTTCATTTTGTGTTTTGAAGGGGCGATCGTTCCGGTGCCGCTTGAGGCGAAGAACCGCAAGGGCGAGAAAATTATGAAAGACGCCCAGGAGGCCGAGGCCAAGGGCGAGTACGAAAAGGCGCTTGAACTTTATACCCAGGCGTTGGGGACGGACCCGCGCGACACGGCCTATAAGTTGGGCGTGGACCGGCTGCGATTTCAAGCGGCGCAACAACTGGTGGACCGGGGCGAAAAGATCCGCGCGCAAGGCAAACTGGAGGAGGCGCTGGCGATTTTCCAGAAGGCTTACGCACTCGATCCTTCGAGCTCAATTGCCGAGCAGCGGATGCGCCAAACCTTTGAAATGATCCGCAAGGACAAGGAACGCACCAATCAGGGTGTCGCCCCGCCAGCGCCCGAGGATCGCGGAATGACCGCCGCAGACCGCGTGCGCAAAGAGAACGAGAAGAAGCTCGAAACCTTGATGGACGCGCCCGTTCTGCGCCCGATCACGCGGCAAATTGTGAATCTGAAGATGAACAACCAGCCCGTGAAAACCTTGTTTGAAACGGTGGCAAAACTGGCGGGAATCAACGTCATGTTCGACCCCGACTTTGTGCAGCAAAATTCCGGCAAGAACTTCCCGGCGGACTTTCAGAACACCACGCTCGAAGAGGCGCTCGACTACTTGTCGATCCTGACCAAGGCCTATTGGAAAGCCATCTCGGGTAATGCGATCTATGTGACTCTGGACAACCCGCAGAAGCGGCGCGACTACGAGGACTACATCGTCAAAGTTTTCTATCTGCAGCACGCGCTGGAGCCGCAGGAGTTGAACGAAATTGCCAACGCCGTGCGCGTGGTGGGGGAGTGCCGCAAGGTGGTTCCCTACCCTTCGCAGATGGCGTTGATGGTGCGTTGCACCTCGGACCAAGTGTCGCTGGTGCAGAAGATCATCAACGACATGGATAAACCGAGAGCGGAGATTATCCTGGACGTCTATGTGCTGGAAGCCAACCGGACCAAGACGCGATCCTTGGCGGCAACCATCGCCAATGGCACTAAGGCGGGGCTCAACCAGAACATCAGCTTTACCCCGCGCAACCCCGTGCTGACGGGAGGGACAACGACCACCACGACCGGGGGAACGACTACGACCAGCACCGCGAGCTCAGCTTTGTCCTTGGCGAGGATCGGGAAGATCTCGACAAACGACTTTTCCTTGAACCTGCCAGGCGCGTTCCTGCAGGCGCTGCTGGACGACCGCACGACGCGCGTGTTGCAGAATCCGCAGATCCGCACGGTGGACAACAAGAAAGCCAGCCTGCGCATTGGCGACCGCTACCCCTATGCAACCGGCAGCTTTAACGTGGGCACGACGGGCGGCGTGGGTGGCGTGAGCCCTTATGCGTCGACCCAGTTCCAGTTTGCCGAGGTGGGTGTGAACGTCGATGTGACGCCGAAGATCCATGGCAATGAAGAAATCTCGCTGCGTGTGGAAGTGGAAGTATCCAACATTCGCGATCAGGTGGACATTGGCGGCTTGCGGCAGCCGGTCATCGGACAGCGCAAGATCGGCGAGGACATCCGCATCCGCGAGGGTGAGATCAACGTCATGGGTGGGCTGAAGAGTAACAGCAGGACAAGGACTTTGAGCGGATTTCCCGGCCTTGTGTCGCTACCCGGATTGGGCTGGCTCTTCGGCACTGACGGGGACGATCGCAGCGACAGCGAGTTATTGGTGATCTTGGTACCGCACTTAGTGCGCGCACCGGAACTTACCGATCTGAATTTGCGTGGAGTCAATACCGGCACCGATCAGCAGGTAAAGGTGAGCTATCAAACGCGGGAGGAGAAACCCGCGCCAGCGGTGGCACCGGCGAGCCCGCCTGCCAGCGCGCCTCCGCCCCTGTCG
>JANXUM010000539.1 GCA_025356215.1 Bryobacter sp.
GAAGAAGCTGTACGATTACGCGCCGTTTGGGGAGGAAGTGACGGCGAACTATCGCGGCGGAGATGCGAAGTACCCGGCGGCGCTGTATCCGAGGGGCGGAGGGCTGGGGAGCGGAGTGGAGTTTACCGGCAAAGAAAGGGATGCGGAGACGGGGTTGGATTACTTTGGGGCGCGGTATTTGAGTGGGGCGCAGGGGCGGTTTACGTCTCCCGATAAACCGTTTGCAGATCAGCATCCTGAGGACTTGGGGGATTGGCTGCGATTGAGCTTTGGGTATGGGAGTAACAATAACGGAAACGTGGCGGGCCAGGGGATTGAGGTGAAAGCGGATTCGGGCGGGACGCTGGGGGTGACGCAGAGCTATGCTTGCCTGTGACAGCTATCGTCGGGCGACGCAGACGCGGCGGGTTGGGGCGGCGACATCGGGGGAGGATCGCTGCCATCGGGCGGACTACACGTACGACGAGTATGGTGGCTCTAATACGGCCAAGTTGACGCGCGTAAAGTGGAATTGGTGAGTAATTGGCTCAACTCGATCAGTGTTCTTCTGGAAGCCGATCACTGATTTTGTATTTGCCGATCAGTTCGGAGCGAAGCGACGCTGATGTTTTGATGTTGCTTGATGTGATCGGGATCGTCAACGGTTTTCTCGGAGTTCTGTCCGGAGCGCAAGCGCAGGAAGGATGTCGGGAGCGGAGAAAGGGGTGCGGGGAAGGGGCCAGCCGCCCTCGTCCCCGCATCAGCAATAGGGAGTCTCCGGGCGCGTCAGCGCTCGGCCGTCACCTCCACCTTGGCCTTGGTCTTCCGCATTGAGTCGCCTTTCATCTGGATCGTGTGGGCGTTGTGAACGAGCCGGTCGAGGATACCGTCGGCTACCGTGGGATCGCCGATTTGCTCGTGCCATTTGTTTACAGCGGCAAACGGCGCACCGGATCTGGACCCGGCTTGGCGCGGAGCACCCCGAGCAGCCGATTGCCCAGTCGACTGTGCGGGAGTGCGTTCGCGAGCGCAAGGTCGCATTGGGCTTGGAGGGCCGCGAGTTTCGTTTTCCGCAGAGCTATCGGCTTGGGCAGGAAGCGGAGGTGGACTGGTATGAAGCGCAAGCCATCCTGGGCGGGGAGCCGAAGAATTTGCAGATCTTCGCCATGCGGAGCATGGGCAGCGGCGGGGCGTTTCTGGAAGCGCACGAGTCGGCCTTAGCCACAAGCCGGTGCCTTGTTGAGAAAAGCGTCTAGTATCTTGGTACTATAAAAGAGTTGAAAGTACTGGGCCTCGCAGTATCAGGTTGGGGCGAGTTGCAGTGCGCCTAAGGCCCGTTTTTAGAACACCCTAGGAGATTTCCTGAGCTCTACCTAGGGATTACTTTCATTGAAAAAGTACTAGTTGGCCCTTAGGATCGGATCAGGGACGAATTCGAAGGGACCAGCGCCATGATTGAAATGAGCTACAACACTATGGAAACGGAGCTTCCGCCGATGTTGGAGGAAACCCCCAAGCGCAAAATCCGGATTGTGCTCGCCGACGACCATCCGATTGTGCGCGACGGCCTGAAAAAAATGCTCGCGCTGGAAAGCGATCTTGAGGTTGTGGGTGAAGCTTCCGACGGTCGCGAGGCACTCGAACAGATTCAGATACACGAGCCTGACGTCCTCCTGCTTGACCTCCGGATGCCCAATCTCGATGGATTGAGCGCGCTGCAGACGCTTCAACATATCAATCGAAAAACGAAGGTGATTATCCTCACTGCAAGCGAGGATAAGAATGAATTCGTGCAGGCCATGAAACTTGGCTGCAGCGGCATCGTTTTGAAGCAAACTGCGCCGGAACTAATTGTCAAAAGCATTCGCAAGGTGAACGACGGCGAAATTTGGCTGGATTCCCACACCACGGCGGCGGTGATGCGGCAGTTTGCGACGGCTGGGCCCGACGGGGGAAGCTTGTCCTCCTCTTCCAACTCCAGTGGCACCAAGGTCTGTGAGCGCAGCCCACTCAGCGCCCGTGAGCGCGAGATCGTCGGTTTGGTTGCCCAAGGCTATAAGAACAAAGAGATGGCCGAGAAGATGTTCATCAGCGAACAGACCGTCAAGAACCATCTGCACAATATCTTTGACAAGTTGGGCGTCAGCGACCGCTTGGAGCTAGCCCTCTATGCCATTCATAAGGGCTTGCACCTTGGCGGCGAAAAAGCCTAGCCTCGCTTAGCTTCGGCAGAGCAAGCGGGCGATTCCCCGGTACTCTTGTTATTGCTGATGAATATAAGCTTCGGGGATCTCAAACAGGATGCGTTGGTGTCGGGTTTTCGCGCCAAGGCTATTTACAAGAACGGAATGGAGCAGGCCATGGGAGGCCGCTTCTTTCATGAACACAGCGGATTTACGCTTGACCTGATCGAGATCCAGAGCGTTCCTCAAAGTTACGTCACTGTAAACACCTTCCCGGTTTCCAATATGGGAGAGCCGCACACCCAAGAGCACTTGCTGCTTGGAAAAGGCAATGTGGGCAGGGCGGTGGCCGCCAAAGAGACGATGTCGATGGTGGAGTCGACCGCGTTCACCCAACAGTTGAAGACCTGTTATCCCTTTGCCGCCAACGCTGGGCTCGACAGCTATTTTGAGCACTTCGAGCGATCGATGAACGCGCTGCTACACCCGGACTACACAGACGAAGAGATTCGCCGCGAGGTGCGCAATTTCGGCGTCAAAACAGGCGATGACGGCAAGCTGGCGCTTGAGGAAAAAGGCGCGATCTATGTCGAGATGCAGAGCGCCGTCGTCCAGCCCGGCTACCGGGTCTACCGGGCGATGGGCCGGCTGCAATTCGGTCCGAATCATCCGATGAGCTTCGATTCGGGCGGCGACCCGGTCTATATCCGCGAGATGAAGGCGGACGACATCCGGCGCTTCCACGCGGCCAACTATCATTTGGCAAACATCGAGATGGTGGCGAGCCTGCCGCGCGGGCTTGCGCTGGAGGAGGCGCTCGGCCGCTTCGATCGCACTCTTACCCGCCTGCAAGGCGACGCGCCGCGCAAACCCAAATCGAGCATCGATGCGCTGCCACCCCCTCGGCCCACCGCGCCTGAAGGCACGATCCAGATTGTCGGCTTCCCTTCGCGCGACCCGCTGCAGGCCGCCCCTGCCCAACTCGCCTGGCCGCCGATGCCGCGCTTTGATCAGCGCGATGAGAGCTTAGCGGGAATCTTTGCGGAGGCCGTCGGCGGCGATCCCTCGACCAACCTCTACAAGATCTTTATCGATTCCAAGACGCGGAAAATGGAGATCGGGGCGCGGGCAATTGCGGTTGGCTTCGATAACGAAAACTGTGCTGAATTCACTGTCTACATCCCGGATTTGGCGGCTGCAAGATCGAACGCGCAAGACGCCGCCGCGATTCGCACGATGATCCAAGCCGAGTTTGAACGCATTGCGGCTTGGCCCGACGACAGCCCGGAACTGCTGGAGTTCCACGGGCGCATGCAGGCCAGCTTGGTGCGCCTGCGGCGATCCACCGACAAGCTCACCAGCTCGCCGCCGGGCTTTGGCGCGCGCATGGGGCAGAGTGCCTGGCCCAGCTTGTTGCGCGAATTGGCCGACGAACTGGGCTTCGATAAGTCGCTCGTGCAGCCGGCGCTGTTTGCCTATCTGGAGGGCGTGGTCAACAACGGCGTGAATATCTGGCGCGACAAGATTCGCGAGTGGAAACTTGTCGAAACGCCGCCCTACGTTGTCGTCGCCCAGCCCATGGCGAGCCTTGTAGACGACGAGGAGGTCGATCTGGAACGGCGCCTGGCGGCCGAGGTTGAGCGTCTGAAGGCAAGCTATGGGGTGGACGACGAGCAGGAAGCAATTCGCCGTTACCAACGGGAATACGACGCGGCGTCGGCCGAACTGGAGAGGGTGCAAAGCGAGGACGCGCCGGCCAAGTTTATCGACAGGCCACCGATGTCCCTTGACGAGCAACTTGATTATGAGGTGAAGGAGGTTGACGGCGTACCTTTGGTTGTAGGCAAGTTTGCGGGCATGAACAGCGCCACCGCGGGCATCGCGCTCAGCATGAAGGAGCTCGAGGGTAGGCAGTTGGTTTTTGCGTCCATCCTGCCGCAGTTGCTCTCCGGTGTGGGCCTCACCAAAGACGGGAAGACTCTCGATTTTGAGGAGGCGATGCAACGGATACGGCGCGAGATTCTTGGCGTTGGTGCCAGTTGTAATACCAATCCAGAGACCGGTCGGATTGAGCTTGTGCTGACCGCGGCTGGCAACACGCTTGAGGAATCCAAGCTGGCAATTGAGTGGATGAAGGCGATGTTGCTGGCACCCAACTGGGGGATTGGGAATTTGGCCCGCATCCGGGATGTGGTCGACCAGGCGATCAACGCCCTTCGCACGGTCACACAACGGAGCGAGGAAACGTGGGTGAACGGGCCCGCCGATGCCTGGACGCATCAGGACGATCCGTTGCTCTTGAGTGTGTCGAGCTTTCATACGCGGCTTCTCCATCTGCACCGCCTGCGTTGGATGCTAATCGAGAGTGGAGATCAGGATTGCCGCGACGCGGTGGCCCGCTTCTTTGTCGAAGCCGAGGCTGTCCCGATGCCGGTGGCGAAGGCGTCGCTCGACGCTCTGACCGACGCGCTCCCGCCGCCGGCGAAGGCGGTTGCCGAAGAGGCGGCCAAAGACCTGCTGGCAATCGCTGGCGAAGTGCCGGCCAGCTCGGCCTCTGAAGATTGGAATCAGATTTTGCGGCTAACGCTTGGAGATTTTCTCACTCCCGTCGCGGCGGCTTTGGACGGAATGGAGCAGGTACGTGGCATTGTCGCCAAGCGCGGCAACGCGAGGCTGTTTCTGACCGCATCGTCTGAGAACGCGGCTGTGATTGAGCCGATGCTGGCCGCGCTGGCCGGCGGTCTGAGCGCGGCGCCCGTTGGCGCGCCGGGGACCAAAGATCCTCGCCACGTCGCACGCCGCGTGATGGCTCGCGAAAACCTGGATCATGAACCCGCCTATGTCGGTCTACTTGCCCCCAATATGCAGGGCGGCGTCCACTTGCACTCGGCGCGCTTTGTTTCGATCCGCGACCTCAACGAGGAGGCGGCCCTGAAGTTTTTGGCGGCAAAGCTGTATGGCGGCGGCGGGTCGCACGGCATCTTCATGAAGACCTGGAGCGCCGGGCTCGCCTACTCGAACGGATTGCGCTCCAGCGCGATCGAGGGGCGCATCGCTTACTATGCCGAGCGTAACCAGGAATTGGCGCAGACGATCAAGTTCGTAATCGGTGAGCTGAAGAGCGCGCCGCGCGATAAGCCGCTGTCGGAATATGCCCTAGCGCAAGTTTTTGCCGGCACTCGCGCCGGTGGCAGTTTTGAGGGCCGAACGAGCGCGATGGCGGCGGACTTTGCCGATGGAATCACGCCCGCAGTGATTCAGGCCTTTCGTCAACAGATCCTCGATTTGCGCAAGAAGCCCGATCTCGATGCCGCCTTGTACGCGCGGATGGATGCCGCCGCAGCCATGGTTCTACCGGGCTATGACGGTGCGGCCAACGCCACCCCTGGGGCCACTTACTTTGCGATTGGGCCCGAGAAGCAACTCGCCGGGTGGGAGGCATACCTGGGTGTGCGGCTTGAGCGGCTCTATCCGCGCGACTACTGGGTGGTGGCGGAATGACGCGGCGAATTCTACTGGGTTCGATCCCGGCGGCGTTGGGCGCGCAGCGCATTCTCGAAGTCAAGCCAGCCGCCGCAGACGCTCGCATTGCCTACGGACCCGACGCATTGCAGTTTGGAGACTTGCGTCTACCGACTGGCAAAGGCCCGCACCCGTTGGTCATCAACCTCCATGGGGGATTCTGGCGGGCGGCTTACGATCTTGAGCACAACGGCCACTTGTGTGAGGCGCTGAAGCTCAAAGGCGTGGCGACATGGTCGCTGGAATATCGCCGCATCGGCAATGGAGGCGGCGGCTGGCCGGGCACGCTTGAGGATGTCAAGGCCGGGGCGGCGCACGTAAAACAACTGGCCGCGAAATACAAGCTCGATATGAAGCGAGCGGTCGCGATGGGTCATTCGGCTGGTGGGCATCTCGCTCTCTATCTGGGGGCTGAAGTCCCTTGGCTCGCCGGCGTGATCTCGCTGGCCGGGGTCGCCGACCTTGGACGCGCCGAAGAGTTAAAGCTGAGCCGAAACGTCGTGAAGGAGTTTTTGGGCGGCACGCCGGCAGAGGTCCCGGAGCGTTATCAAGCGGCCTCGCCGATCGAGCGGCTGCCTCTGCGGAAGCCAACGGTATTGATTCATGGCGAGCGCGACGACACAGTACCGATCGAGATCGCCCGCCGTTATGAAGCCGCTGCTAAACAAGCTGGTGACAAGGTGAAGCTGATTGCGCTCAAGGACACCAAGCACTTTGAACTGATCGACCCGGCAACGCCTCAATGGGCGGCAGTGGAGAAGAGCGTGTTGGAGATGCTACGGATCTCATAGATCGTGCGCTCCAGTTCTTCGTCCGTCGTGTAGAAGTGAGGTGCCAGGCGAATTCCCGCGCCGGGGCGGAAGTCCACCAGAATGTCGCGCTTCAACAACTCCGCGGTCACTCGCTTGCCTTCGGGGACGTCGAAAATCACGACACCGCCACGGTGGCGCCCATCGCGAACGCCGTTGAAGACGAGGCCCGCTTCCTCGGCCATTTCAATCAAGAGCGCAGTCTGGTGCATGCTCTTGGCGCGGATCCGGTCCACGCCGATCTCGGAGACGATCTCGTAGCCGGACATCGCCGCGTACAACGCCGGAATGGCCGGCGTGCCATTCAGAAAGCGAGTGGCATCGTCAGCGTATTCAATTGCGCCGGGAACGAAATCGAAGGGTGCCCGGTGCGCCATCCAGCCCGTCGCCGCCGGGTTGAGCGTGGGCCACAAACTGGGCTTCACATAGAGATAGGCCGCCCCAGGGCCACCGCAGAGCCACTTTACGCTGCCTCCCGTCACAAAATCGAGATCCAGCTCCCGCGCGCTAAACGGCACGGTACCGCAACTCTGGTAGGTATCGGCCAGCACCAAGGCCCCAACCCGGTGAGCCTTCTCGACGATGGCGGCAAGGTCCTGCACATAGGAACTGCGAAAGGTGACATGCGAAACGGTCACCAGCAAAGTCTCTTCGTCGATTGCGGCCAGCAATTGCTCGAGCGGTACGGTCAAGCCGTCGCTCGAATCGACTTGGACGACGCGGGCGCCGTAGCGCGCCCAGTTGTGGAAGATGTAGTGATTCGACGGGAAGTTCAGGCTCTCGGTGACCAGTTTGTTTCGCCGCCCAGACCAATCGAGCGCGCTCAAGACGGTCTGTTGGCAAATGGATACGTTCTGGTGCATCACGACGCTGCCCGAGGGCGCGTCAATGATCTTGCCAATTAAATCGCCGACCGCGATCGGCATGTCCCACCAGCCCTCCGCCCACGCGCGGATGGATCGCTCGGTCCACTCGTCGGCAAACTGCTTCAATCGCGTCCGCGCCCGAGCGGGCATCGCTCCCAGCGAATGGCTGATCATGTGAACGGTGTGGTCGAGCGTTGGAAATTCAGAGCGCCAAGCTAGGAGAGGGTCATGCACTCTTTGATTTTCCTATGAATGCATGGATGGGGAAGCTGATGCCCAAAATAACGAAGACGGCCAAGGCCGGCTTGGGGCTTTGGATGAAGATACTGCTCAGGAACCCGAGCGTCCCGATCAGGAACAGCGCGGGCGTGAAAGGATAACCCCACATGCGGTACGGACGCTCAAGCTCGGGCCTTGTGCGACGTAGCCGCACCAATCCCGCCACCGCGATGGCATAGTAGAGCCAAGCCGCGAATATCGCCACCGTGAGGACAAAGCCAAGGCTAGAGGCAAAAATGACCATCAGGCAGGACACCGCCACGTGCGCCGCGATGGCAAGCACCGGCGTCCCCCAGTGGGGATCGATCCGGTCGAGCCCGGGTAGAAAAACGCCGTCGCGCGATTGTGCGTAATAAAGTCGCGAAGCGCTCAAGGTGAGGCCGTTGAGGCTCCCGATAATGGCCAGCAGAATCACAAAAGACAATAACTTCGCACCTAGCGGACCCATCACCCTACCGGCAACATCCGCCCCCACTTGCGTGCTCGACTGCAATTCACCAATGCTTAGCACGCGCACATAAGCGAGGTTCACCATAAGGTAGAGCGCTACAACAATCAGAAAACTGATCGCAAAGACGCGCGGCAGATCCCGTTTGGCGTTCTTCATTTCGCCTGCAACGAAACCGGCGTAGCTCCAACCCTCGTAACAAAAAAAGCACGAGGCCAAAGCCGCTCCAAACGATGTGGCGGGAATGTCCGCCGCCGACGAGGACGCCACCGGCGTGGCAAAAAATGCAAGCGCCACCAGGCCCGCCAGAGCTACCAGTTTCGCGGCGTTGGCCAGGTTCTGTAAAATCACCGCCGCCCGCGTGGACCGCGCGTTCAGCAATCCGATGCCTGCGATCAGTGCGATCGTGATCGTCGTGTCGAAATCCGATGTAAACGGCGCAATCGCCTTCAGATAGCGGGCAAAGCCGAATGCGACAAACGCGGTTGCGCCCGAGAACAGTGCGAAGAGGTGAACCCACCCGCTGGAGAAGGCGACGGCCGGCCCAAATGCTTCGCGGAGATAGATGTAGAGGCCCCCCGTTGCCGGCAGCATCGCGCTCAATTCCGCAAAGGCCAAGGCGCCGCAGAACACCAGCGCGCCGGAAACCAGCCACGCCAGCATCATCGCCTTGGATGACGGCAGGAGCCGCGCCAGTTCTTGCGGCGTGACAAAAATGCCCGCCCCCACGACGATCCCGATCACCATGCTGACAGCGTCGTAGGAACTCAATCTCGGTTTTAATCCGGCAAATTCGGGCATAGTGATATTCTCAACCCATGACGACTTATCTTAGCCGCCGGACCCTCTTTGCGGGTGCATTTTCATTGACCGCGGCGCAAATAGCCAGCGCTCAAAGCAAAGAGCCGCTGCGCATCGCCGCGATGCAGTATTTCGATCCCGCCGAGATCGCGATCCTGAGCAACGCCGCGCAGGGCCGCAAAGTTGAGATCACCTATGTTCGCAATCGCGAAGAGCTGCGCCCGCTTTTGCCGCAGACCGAAATTATCTATGGCGACCTGATCGCCAGCGAACTGGACTACGTCCCCAAGCTGAAGTGGATCCAAGCGGCCGGGGCGGGAATGGAGGGTTTCGACAAGAAGGTGATGGCCTCGACGATTCCGATCACCAACATGGCCCGGATCTTCGCGCCCGGCATTGCCGATACCGCGATGGGACTGCTACTGTGCATCACTCGCGGCATTGGCACTTACTACATGCCGCAATTCTACAAGCGCGATTGGAAGCCGGTGGGCAACATGCGCAGTCCCGACCACATCGAACTGGCCGGTAGGACGATGGGCATCGTCGGGATGGGCGGCATCGGCAGCGAGATTGCCAAGCGCGCCCACTATGGCTTTGGGATGCGCATTGTCGCAACCGATCCCAAGCCAATGCCCAAGCCCGATTCTGTCGACATCCTTCGCGAAGCGGCCTGGTTCCCGGAGATGGCCAAACAAGTGGATGTCCTGGTCAGCGCGGCGCCGCACACGCCCAAGACGGAGGGCATGTTCAGCGAAGCGATATTCCGCTCGATGAAGAAGGGTTCGATCTTTATCGCGATGTCCCGCGGCAGGCTTTATGACGAGATGGCATTGATCAAAGTGCTCAAAGAAGGGCATCTGCGCGGGGCCGGCCTGGACGTCTTCCCGATTGAACCGGTGCCGGCCAATCACCCCATCTTCGACTGCCCCAATGTTGTTATGACACCGCATACCTCCGGCTGGGGGGAGGAGCGTCAGACGCGGCTTGTGGCGCATTTTGCCGAGAACATTCGCCGCTACACTTTGGGGCTGCCGTTGCTCGCAGTGGTTGACAAAGCGGCTGGTTACTAGCCGGATGGGGCGTTTTGCGGCTATCGACATCGGCAGTAATTCGATGCGGCTACTGGTGGCCGAGGTCACGCCCGACGGCCGGCTCGTCCGCCTTGCCGAAGACCGGCAAGTGACGCGACTTGGCGAAAGCGTTTTTACCAAAGGCGTCCTTGCCGAGGATGCGATTAAACTCACCGAGGAGGTCCTGGCTCGCTTCCGCTTGTCGCTTGACGCGCTCGGTGTAAGCGCAATGCGGGTTGTCGCCACCAGCGCCACACGAGACGCGGGCAATCAGGACGAGTTTCTCGCCCGCTCGCTGGCCGCTCTCGGAACGCCGGTTGAGATCATCAGTGGAGTCGAAGAGGCCCGGCTGATCGGATTGGGAGTGAACGCGGTCTGGCCCCAGGGCGAAGACCCGGTGCTGGTTGTCGACGTTGGCGGCGGCAGCGCGGAGTTCATCCTGCTGCAGGGGGGGACGATGGTCGAGGGCTATTCCCGACCCCTCGGTGCCGTTCGTCTCAAGGAGGTCTTTCTCGATAAAGATCCACCCAAGCGCGAGCAGGTGAATCGCTTGCAGGAGTACATCGACGAAAAGCTTGAGTTGGTTGTGCGGAGGCTTGGCGGCAGGCCCATCGCCAGGGCAATCGCAACTTCAGCGAGCGCGGCCGCCATTGTTTGCGCCGTCAACGGCATCGCTCGCGGCGAGCGCAACGAGGCAGAAGGCAAGAGCGCGACCGTCGAGCAAGTGCGCGCGCTTTATCGCGACCTGATCGCCTCTCCGATCGAAAAGCGGCGCCGCTTTGCCGGGATCGGGCCGCGCCGGGCGGAGATCATCGTCCCCGGCGTCGCTGTGTTCTTGAGGGCGATGGAGCGATTCAACCTTGCCTCGCTGTACTACTCAAGCGCCGGAGTCCGCGAGGGCATCGTTGCCGATCTTTCGAGCCGCGGTGAGATGAACGAGTCTACCGGGCTGAGCGAGCCCGAGCGGGGAATTGTAGAAGCACTCGCCAAACGTTTTGGCGTACTGGTGGCTCACGCGCGGGTCACAGCCGGGTTTGCGCTGCAACTATTTGAACGATTGCGTCCGTTGCACAAGCTCGACCCCAGTTATGGTCGTCTTCTTGAGGCAAGCTGCTACCTGCTCGACGTTGGGCACTATGTCAGCGATACGAGCCACCACAAGCATTCCCACTATGTGGTTGCGCATGCCGATCTTCCCGGTTTCACCGCCACTGAGAAACAAATCATCGCACTGCTCTGCCGCTTCCATCGCAAGAGCATGCCGGCCAGTCGGCATTCGGAAGTTTCCGCGCTTCCCACCGGCCAGCGGCGCGCACTTGAACTATTGATTCCGTTTGTACGCGTAGCAGACGCGCTCGATCGCAGCCGCGACCAGCATGTCCGCCTGGCGCGCTGCGAGATTCGTGGCGATGAAGTGGCCCTTACGCTTGTGGCTGCGGAGGGCAAGGATTTCGCCCTTGAAGAATGGGCGGTCGAACGCAGCGGTGCTGCCTTCCGTAGCGTCTATGAAAAGAGTCTGGTCGTAACAAGGGCTTAGGCGTAAATCGCGCTCTGCGAGAATTAGGCCGATCGAAGAGACTTTCCAGAAACGGTTTCCATCCCTCGACCAGCTTTGCTAAAATCAAAGAGTCTCCTTGCTGGGAGATCGTCTAATGGTAGGACAGCAGACTCTGACTCTGCTTATCGGGGTTCGAGTCCCTGTCTCCCAGCCAGTTTCCTTCCCCCGTCTTAGCCCCCTGTCTGCTAAATTTCATCCATGCCTGTTTTCTTTCGCGGATGTCTCATCGGAGGCCTCGCCCTTAGCCTCTTTGCCGCCCCAGACCCGAAGCTCTATCAACAACTGAAGTATCGCCTCGTCGGTCCCTTTCGCGGCGGCCGCGTCACGACCGTCGCGGGAGTCGCCTCCCAGCCCAATACCTATTATTTTGGCGCCACCGGCGGCGGGGTCTTCAAGACCACCGACGGCGGCTTCAATTGGGATCCGATCACTGACGGCCAACTCGGCACCGGTTCCGTCGGTGCGCTCAGTGTCTGCGAGGCTGATCCCAATGTCCTCTACATCGGCATGGGCGAGGTGCCCATCCGCGGCAATGTTTCGCACGGCGACGGCGTATATAAATCGACCGACGCTGGCCGTACCTGGACACGCGCCGGCCTTCCCAACACTCGGCACATTGGCCGCATCCGCATCCATCCCAAGAACTGCGACGTTGCTTACGCCTCGGTCCTCGGCCACATCTTTGGCCCCCACGCCGAGCGCGGCGTCTACCGCACTCGCGACGGTGGCAAGACTTGGGACCTTACCGGCCCCGTACGCAACGATCGCACTGGCGCGATCGACCTCGCCATGGATCCCTCCAACCCCAATATCCTCTACGCCAGCTATTGGGACGTCAAGCGCACACCCTGGAGCCTCGAGTCCGGCGGGCCTGGCGGCGGCATCTTCAAGACAACCAACGGTGGCGACACCTGGACCGAAATCACCCGCAGCCCCGGCGGGCCCAAGGGCATTGTCGGCAAAATCGGACTGACAGTTTCGCCCGTTAATCCAGACCGCGTCTGGGCATTGATCGAAGCCGAGGATGGCGGCGTCTTTCGCTCCGATAACGGAGGTAAGGGCTGGACTCGCGTCAATGAAGATCGAAATCTTCGCCAGCGCGCCTGGTATTATTCGCGGATCTACGCCGACCCGCAGCTCGCCGATCGGGTCTACGTCCTCAACGTCGGCTTCTGGCGCTCCAACGACGGCGGTAAGACCTTTGAGACGATTCAGACGCCCCACGGCGACAATCACGATTTGTGGATTGCACCTAACGATTCCCAACGGGTGATTGAAGGCAACGACGGCGGTGCCAACGTGTCTATGAATGGCGGTAAATCGTGGACCTCGCTCTACAATCAGCCCACCTCGCAGTTCTATCGCGTTGCCACCGACAATGAATTTCCCTACAACATCTACGGCGCGCAACAGGACAATACCACCGTCCGCATCGCCAGCCGCACGCTGGACGCTGGCATTGACGAACGCGCCTGGCACCCCGCCGGCGGTGGGGAGAGCGGCTGGATGGCCCAGCATCCCAACGATTCGAATATTATCTTTGCTGGCAGCTACGGCGGCTTGCTCACTCGCTACGACCACCGCACCCGCCAGGTTCGCAACATTACCGTTTGGCCTGACAATCCGATGGGCTACGGTGCCGAGGGTATGCGATATCGTTTCCAGTGGAACTTCCCCGTTCTCTTTTCCCCACACGACTCCAACCTGCTCTATGCCGGCGGAAACATGCTTTTTGCCAGCACCAACGAGGGACAAAGCTGGAAGGCGATCTCGCCGGACCTCACGCGCAACGACAAATCGAAACAAGGCTCCAGCGGCGGCCCGATCACCAAGGACAATACCGGAGTCGAATACTACTGCACCATCTTCACGGTCGCCGAATCGATCCTCACCAAGGGTCTGATCTGGACCGGTTCGGACGACGGTCTTGTCCATGTCACTCGCGATGCCGGCAAGACTTGGACCAACGTTACTCCGCCGCGGGACATGATGCCGGAGTGGATTCAGATCAACTCGATCGAAGCCTCCCCTCACGACCCGGCCACCGCCTACGTCGCCGCCACGATGTACAAGCACGATGACTTCCGCCCGTACCTTTACAAGACGAACGATTATGGCAAGACCTGGAAGAAGATTGTCACCGGTATTCCCGAAACAACTTTCTCTCGTGTGATTCGCGAAGACCCCGCCCGCCGCGGCCTGCTCTACGCGGGCACCGAGACGGGCCTTTTTGTGTCCTTCAACAACGGCGACGCCTGGCAGACTTTACAACTCAACCTGCCGGTCGTTCCCATCACCGATCTGACGATCCATCCGCGCGAGAAGGACCTTGTGGTCGCCACGCAAGGCCGGGCCTTTTGGGTGCTGGACGACCTACCGGTTTTGCACCAGATGAATGAGGACCTGGCGGCCAAAGATCTGCATTTGTTTCAGCCCGAGGATGCCTACCGGCTTCCGGGCGTTGCCGGTGCCGAGGGCCGCGCGAGTGGGCCTGTCGGCCAGAATCCGTCGCCCGGCGCGGTGATTTATTTTTGGCTGAAAGACAAGCCCAAAGAGGACGTCAAGATTGAGTTCCTCGACGCTGCGGGCAAGTTGATTCGCGATGACAAGATCAAGGCGGAAGCCGGTCTCAATCGCTATGTTTGGGACCTTCGGTACGCCGACGCGAAAACGTTTCCGGGCTTGATTATGTGGGCCGGAAATGTTCGGGGGCCTCGCGCCGCTCCGGGTGCTTATCAAATGAGGATCATCGCCTCCGGGGCGACTCAAAGCCAACCGCTGGTCGTGAAGAAAGACCCTCGCGTCACGACAACTCCCGAGGAGTATCAGCGCCAGCTCGAGCTCAGCTTGCAACTGCGCGACAAGCTCAGCGACACCCATCAGGCGATCCTCGACATTCGCGATATCCGCAAGCAACTGGATGCCGCAACAGAGCGGTGGAAGGATGCCGCCGACGCCAAGAACGTTGTGGCAGCGGCCAAGGCGCTGAACGCCAAACTGACAGCGATTGAAGAAGAGTTGTATCAAACCAAGAACCGCTCCAATCAAGACCCGCTCAACTACCCCATCAAACTCAACAACAAGCTGGCCGCGCTGCTGGGCGTCGTGCAAAGCGCGGATGCGCCGCCCACCGATCAGTCCCGGCAACTGCAGGAGGAGTTGAGTTCCGCCATCAATGCCCAGGTTTCAAAGCTAGCCACCGTCAAGACGGATGAAGTGCCCGCCTTCAATAAACTGGTGCGCGAAGCCAGCTTGCCAGCGATCGAACTCAAGAAGTAAAAAGCTTACTTGGGCACCCAAATCAAATAGGCGGCCAGAGCCACGACTGTGCCGGCCGCCGTGGCCAGTAGCCCCATCGCGCGGCGATTCGGTAACGACAGCAGAATGATCAGCCCGGTTGCCGAACTCAATACAAGTAGCACGGAGATGAAATCGAGCAGGAACTTCCATACGGGTCCGGTCTCCGCCCCTTTGTGGAGGTCCGCCAGAACGCCCGCCCAGCCTCGGGTCTCGACCGTCAGTTCAACGTCTCCGGTGGCGCGGTTGACGAGCGCCTGGGTATGGCGCGCGGGTCCCGTAAAGGTAACTTCAATGTCCTCTGGCCTTGCGTTAAAACGCGTAGCGGGCAAGGAGGTGTGTGCGGCGGAGCGCAGCGCCTGGACTACCGCATCCTGCGCGCCGGCCCGCGCGACGCTCTTGTCGATGCGCGTGCGGCTGGTCGCCGTCGACATTTGGTCCCAGCCAAAAGAATCGTGATTCAGAATGATGCCAGTCACCGCAAAGAATCCGAACATCAAAAACCCAACCAGCGAAATGTAGATGTGAAGTGTCCGAGCCAGCTTCACCGCCGAGCGTCTGAGTTGGCTCATGCCTGATCGACGTGCGGCCCATACTCAACAGAAACCGCCCCAAATTCGGAAGTATCCTTCATCGTCGCGCTTGCCTTTTTAAGGCCGCAATCAATCGTCGCGCTCTCTTTGGCGTAATTGCCGTGCTCGCGGTTGGATTCGACCAGGATCGTGTAGGTGCCCTTGGGCACTGGCTTTCCATTGTCATCCAGGCCATCCCACACGACGCGATACTTTCCAGGCGACCGTGTCGCCCTCGCAATCGCATTCCAGTTTGAGTATTCGTTCGAACGATACCAGGCATCCAAATCCCGGATCCATCGGGGCCGACTTACCCAGAGCGCGATCGTGCGCAAAGTCTTGCCGCTGGCGTCCTCGGCCCAAATGACCACATACGGTCTCTTGAAGCCGCGCCCACCCTCCGGGCTCTTTAGCGCAACGCTGATCGCCACCTCGTAGCCCTCCGTCCACGCCGCCTTGGCCTGAACAGGCTGGAAAACAGGACGCTCCAACTCCGCAAAACCAGCACTCCGGGATTGCAAGCCAGCCTCGATCACCAATGCCTCCGCGCTTGGAATCGAGTTCGCTAGCGCGATGCCTTGGGCTGGCTCCAGAATGCAAAGAGCCGTGGCCAGCGCGTTGGCCGTCACCGCGTCGGGCCCAATCACACTCGCGCTCCGACCCGTACTGGCGGCTCGACCGTTGCGGGCATCGACGATGTGCGCGCCTCGCGCATAGCTCCCGCTGGCGGCGACCGCGCCTCCCCTCAACGCGATTTGCGTGAGAGGGACCGCGTTGTCGTGCGCGCGGGCCGGGTCCGCAATGCCCGCAATCCAACCCATGGGCGCTTTGGTAAAGACGAGGTCTCCGCCAATGTTCAACATCAAATGAGAAACGCCCGGCTGGGACTGTGCGGCAGCGGCTGCCCGATCGAGGATAAAGGCTTTGCCAAGCGCGTCGACGTTTACCACCGCGCCTTCGCCGCGTATTGCGGTCTTTGCGGTAGGTTCGAGTGTCAGCCCGTTCCGTGATTGTGGCGTGGCAGACAGCGCCCCGCCGCTGATCTGTCCCCAATGCCGGTAGTGATCGAGAAGCGCAAAGAGTTCGTCTGAGCATGCCATTGGGCGGGTGGATGCATTCAAACGCGAGATCTCGCTATCGGGACGGTAAGTACTCAAGATCGCGTCCAGCCGGGCAACCTCTCTCAGCGCCGCCGTCTCTGCCCGGCGCGCGCACTTCGCATCTTTGGCGTAGACAATGAGATCGAGCGATGTGCCGAGTATGTCCTCGTGATGAAACCCTTGGACGTTCATGTTTCGGTTGTTCGCCGCGATCGCGGCAGAAATGGGAATGGCGATCAGGCCGCGTCGAGTTATGGACAAATCGAATCTCTTTTCATCTGTCGTCAGTGTAAGTCCATGCTGCCGACCTGAGTGTAAAAGCTTAGTAAAGGCCGGTAAAGATCATGGAATGCTGCGCAACAGCTCCGACGCCTCGGCCCGGACTCCGGCATCGGGCGACTGCGCCGCCTTGCCTAAGTACAGCCGCGCGCCCGCCAGATCGTTCAGCGCTCCAAGCGCTGTGCCCAGCCCAAGCTGGGCCCTGCCAGATTCCGGGTCAATCCGAATTGCCTCACGATACTGCTCTGCCGCCGCACGCCAATTTCTCGTCGCCGCGTAGAGATTTCCTAGCAGGTCCTGCGCGTTCAGGTTGCTCGGCTCAAGTTCAACCGCCTTCCGCGCATGGACAATGGCTTCGGCAAACTTTCGTTGGTTTGCCAGGAACACCGCGTAGTTAAATCGCGCCGCCACGTTGTTCGCGTTATTGCGCGCGGCCACCTCAAAAAAACGAGTGGCCTCGGCGATTTCTCCTCGCCCACCAAGCATCCCGCCCAGGCCCGCGTTGGCTTCGGCGTCCTCAGGCTTCTCCCGCAACGCCGCCAGGAATGCCTTCTCCGCGCCCGCGGGATCGCTCATCTCGAGCAGAATCGAACCCAGCGCCGTGTGCGCGTCCACGAGTTCCGGCTCGTTCTCGATTGCTTTTCTAACCGCTGCGGCGGCCTCGGCTAACTTGCCTTCCCGCCGATTCAGACGCGCCAGTTCAAACCAACTCAGCGAGTCGCCGGGAAACTCCTTAGTTGCCTGCTCCAGGCTGCGGCGCGCCTCGGCCAACTGCCCGGCGCGCCCCTGCGCCGCGCCAAGGTTTCGCAGCGCTGGCAAGTAGTGCGGGTCGCGATCCAGCGCCTTTCGGTAATATCCAACTGACTCCTCCGCTCGGCCAGCCGTCTGCAAGGCCTGCGCGGCGTGCAAATAGTAACCGGGATGCGTCGGCTTGTATTGATCGATTGCCGCCATGAGCCGGGTGATACCGGTCTTCAAATTACTCTGGTGCGCCACTTGCGCAATCGCTGGATACAACTCGCCCGCCGCACCGGTCAGCGTCGTCGGCTCGTACAATGCTACTTCGCCCTGGTAAGAAGTGGACCCCATCTGCTGATGCACTTCTTCGCGCGCGGCGAGCCACTTGGCACCCGCAACGGGCCGTTGGATGCGATGATCCGTTACCGCCACATGGATTACGTCTTCCGTGCGACGCTTTGGCATGTGGCAGCTTGCGCATTCTTTTTTCGCCGGATGCCCCGCCTTGGCCTGGATCCCGCCATGGCACTGAGCACACGCCGCGTCAAAATCCTTTTTCACTTCGTGAGGATTATGGCAAGTGGTGCAGGTGAGCTTCCCTCCGCTCTCGCGAAAGCACTTCGCCTGCCGCAACCGATAGACTGACGATGCGATCTCGAACTTGTCTTGATGACCCGCGCCTGAGGCATGATCGAAGTGAAGGATGTAGTCCGCCAAGGGCTCTCGTGGATCGTAGCTGAAAACACCGCGTTCCATGCGAACCAACGCGTTCGGCAGGGGAAAGCTCGTGGTTTCCAGATGGCACTGTGCGCACACTTCTATTTGCCGCTCCACCGTCAGAGCTTTTGGGTTTAGGATTGCCGCTCGGATCGCTTCCGCCTTGGCTCCCGCCTTGCCCGCCGCGTCGACGTGCGCCTGGCCCGGCCCGTGGCAGCGCTGGCAATCGATGCCCTCGGGAATCGCGCCGTCAAAGACGGGATCAGCTGTAACTGCGCCGTCGCTCACCTTCGGATAGCCGTTATGGCAGAACATGCACTGGTACCCGATGGCCCGTCTCATGTCAAAGTGATCCGGCCGGTCGTAGCCAGGGCTCATCGCCAGTGCGCCGCCCCTCTCGGCATACGCGTTGACGGGCATCTCCATCAGGCGATTTTGCGGGCTCTTATGCAAAAAGCTACGCGCGTGGTTGCCCGATCCCAAGACATAGTGCACTTCTTTCTCAACCGACTCGGAACCCTTTCTCAACTCGCGGCGCTGCAGATACAAACGCCCGTCGCGCCCCTCCAGCCTATAGCTGCGCCCCGATGCCTCGTGTGTAAAGGCCGCGCCAACGGCGTCCGCGGCAGTCGCCTTGCGAAAGGACCGCCCCATGCCAGTCTGCCGGTAGGTCTGCGCAATCTTCGGGTGACAGGCCGCGCAAGTTTTCGGGTCTGCATAGCGTTCCGCCTGCCTGGGCGCTTCAGTCGAAGCGCAGGAAAACATCAGCCCGGCCGCGACCGCCAACATCGAGTTGACTGCCAGCCACCGAAGCTTCATTTTGCCTTGGGCGCGGTCGGCGGCGCGTACAGCGCGCAGGCCCCCTTGCTGTTCACAAAAAACTCACTCTCGGCGTTGATTACGCCCAGGTGATCCCAATTGGAATCCATCGCGCTCCGGCTCCAGATCGCGCAGCCCTTGGCGCGTTCTCCCTCGGTGAAGAAATACGTCGCCGCCGCGGTCGCCCGGGTCAAATAGTCTCGATTCCCCTCGTTGGCACCGGCGAGCATCTCGTTGATCTCCTTCACGCCTTTGAAGAAGAGCAGCGCGTCGTAAAAAGGTTTTGTGGTCTTGATCTCCATCAACGCGCTTACTTCCTGGTCCAGATACTTCTTCGCTTCGGCATTAACTCCCGCCCGCCGCATCGCCAGATACCGCCAGTACTGAAGTGGAATTAGCCAGTTGCTGTCTTCGCGCATCGATTCGCAACTGCGCCCCCCGGGCAACACGCCCTTGTCGCTTGGCGGTGCCTTCATCTGCGCCTCGCACCGGGCAAGTTCCTTGGCCGCCTTCTCATGGTCGCCGTTGAAATAATAAGCCAACCCCAGATAATAAGCGCCCTCGAAGGAGCTCGGCGCTTGCTTTGTCACGCGTTCCAGATCTCCGATCGCCTTCGAGAACTGCCGCGTCGAGATGTAGCGCTGGCCTCTCATCCGGTAGAAGCGAAGGTCTTTCGGGAATTTTTCGATGCCGCTTCCGTAGGTCTCTGTCGAATCGCGAAAACGCAAAAGCGCGTCCTGCGTCCTACCGAGCTTCAACACCAGCTCCGGGTCTTCCGGCTTCTTCGCCACCTCCGCCATCGCCGTGGCGACCGCGCCTTCGGTGTCTTTCAGCGCGAATAGGCCGTTGCCGCCCAGGCTGGC